>NZ_RZTI01000046.1:0-41485 GCF_003997275.1 Mesorhizobium sp. M6A.T.Ce.TU.002.03.1.1 | reverse complement strand
GCTGATGAAGATCGAGGCGAAGGCGGCGAGGCCGTCGACATCGAGCTCGCCGCCTTCGAGCCGCATCAGCACCGACGGCCTGGCATCGTCGGGCTGGCTGGAATCGATGCGGCCCGAAAATTTCGCCTTGCCGAGAACGAGCTCGAGGTCGCTGAAGGCCTGGCGCTTACCGGTCAGGTCGACCTTGGCCTTGAAGCCGGCAGCCGGCAGCCGGCGGATCGCCTCGTCGACATCCTTCGACAGCCAGGCGGCAAAGCCGGAAGGCTGCGCCACGGCCAGAAGCAGCGAGCCGGTGAAGCCGAAATGATCCTCGACGCTAAGCATGCCGTTTGCTTCCAGCCTAGCGCGGCCGGGCAGCGTCGCGGCCAGCGACTTCACCGACCAGCCGGCATCGGCCGGCTCGGCGGAAAGGCGGACGTCGCGAACCGTCGTGTCGCCGGCCACCACCGCCGGCAGCTTCACCTCGACGGTGCCCGGTATGGTCGGCTTCGGCAAATCGAGCAGCGCCTGCTCCAACGCCGCGACACGCGCCGACAGCGTCAGCCCAGTGCCGGCCGCGGCACCAACCGCCTCATCGAACTGCACCTGCGCGCCATTGGCCTCGATCGAAAAGCGAGGGTTCGGCCCAAGCTCGACGGCAGCCTTGCCGTCGGCGGTGTAAGGATTGTCGAGCGGCCCGGTCTCGAAGCGGAATTCATCGACACCAAGCTTCCGGTGGTCGAGCGAGAATTTGCCATTCAGCCTGAATCCCGGCTCTGGCTTGCCGGCGCTGGCCTTTATCGTCCCACCGTCCGCGCCATCAATCAGCGCCGAACTCTTGTCGGCGCCATTCTTGTCAGAACCTGCGACCTTGAACTGGCCCGAATAGATCGCGGCGCCGTTGACGATACCGGCATTGCCGTCGGCCTCGACGACCAGCGGATAGGCATCCGGATCGGCCTTGAGCCTGAGCCGCATCTGCCCGTCGCCGCCGGCCCTGCCTGTGGACGCGATGACGGTGCTGCGCAGTCCGTCGAGCCGCAGCGAGCCGTCCATCCGCCAAGGCCCGGCCAGCGATTTGGCAGAGATCGTCGAATTGATCTCGGAAATGAGATGGCTGCGCCCGCCGGCGGCATGGCGCAGCGCGATCTCTCCGTCCGTCACCGTCAGCTTCTCGATCGAGATCTGGCCGGGATCGAAGGGCGACGACGGGCGCATCGTCCAGTCGACAGTGCCGTCGGCGGCAATGTCGATCGTCGCCTTCGGCCGCACCAGCCGCATGTCGAAGATCAGCACCTCACCGCTCAGGAAGGGCGCCAGTTCCGCATCCATCGAAAAAGTCTCGACGGTCATTGCCGGCTGGCCGGCAGGACCGCCGGCAACAGTGACGTTCGAAAAGGTCACCGAGGGAAACGGCAGCAGCCTCGCCGTCGCATCGCCCTGAACGGTTACCTTGCGGCCCAGAATGGCGCTCGCCTCGCGCTCGAAATCGGCACGGTAGCCCGTCCAGTCGATAAAGTACGGCACCACCAGCGCCGCACACAGCACCAGCACGAAAAGGCCACCGAAGATCACGAACAGGCGTGCGAGCATCAGCTCCGAAGCAGTTGATTGAAAATCAGCCGCACTCTACCCGCATCCGCGTGTCGATAAAGTGGCAATTTCCCGGCCGACAGGCTTCTAGAGCAAAAGATGGTAGCCAAGAAAACTCAGCGAGCGTCGCGCTTTGCCTGCGCCACCTTGGCCGCCTTGCGCTGTCGGCCGAGTTCCATCGGACGAACCAGGTTCGGCGCCCTCTGGTTCACCACCGCCCGCATGCCTTTGTGCGCGGTGCGCGTGTTGAACTCAGGACCGTCTGCCGCAGCGCCTTGCTTCATGGACAGCGCCTTGCGTGCATTGTCGACCAGCGAAACACGCGCCGCCAACTGGCGGCGGCGTTCGGCCTCGCCATTGAGCCGCCGCATGGCCATCGCCAGAACCTCGAGCTTCAGCTGCGAGCCACCGTCGGCCTTTGAGGCGGCAGCTCCTTTTGGCGCACCCTTGCCGCGTATCTCGCGGCGGCGCCGATGCGCCTCGCCCTGCGCCTTGTCGCGCCGCTCCCGCAACAGCTTGACCAGGCCGGAAAGCTCGGCGTCGGCAAGATCCTGCACCGCCGGATGGTGCGACTTCTCGACGAAAGCATGTTCGTCGGCGCTTAGCGCTCGAGCCTCTTCCTTGCGTGAAATCGCCATGACACCATTCCTCCGTCTGTGACGCCTGCCTCAAAACCTCATGTCCTTGGAGCCTCGGTCCAAATGGTGGTGCGGTCAAGCCGAGCACCATTTGATCTTCGTCCACTATGCGGCCGGCAGTATCTTCCCAGGGTTCATGATATTCAGCGGGTCGAGCGCTTGCTTGATCGTGCGCATGATGTCGACGCTGTGGCCGAGCTCATGGCGCAGGAAGCCGACCTTGCCCTGTCCGATGCCGTGCTCGCCGGTGCAGGTTCCATCCATGCCTATCGCCCGCATGTTCAGCCGCGCGACAAACTCTTCCGTCGCCGCGATTTCCTTCGGATCGTCCGCGTCCATCAGCACCAGCACATGGAAATTGCCGTCACCGGCATGGCCGACGATCGGCGCGATCAGTCCCATTTCGGCAATGTCGGCCTCGGTTTGCGTGACGCATTCGGCAAAGCGCGAGATCGGCACGCAGACGTCGGTCGACAGCCCCTTGGCGCCCGGCCGCAGCGTCAGCGACGACCAATAGGCGTCGTGCCTGGCCTTCCACAGCTTCGTTCGCTCCTCGGCGACACTGGTCCACAGGAATGGTCCGCCGCCATATTCTTCGGCGATCATGCCGAAGGTCTCGGCCTGCTCGGCAACGCCGGCGTCGCTGCCATGGAACTCGACGAACAGGCACGGGCTTTCGGGATAGTCGAGTTTCGAATAGCTCTTCATCGCCCGCATCTGCAGCGCGTTGACCAGTTCGATGCGCGCCACCGGAATGCCCATCTGGATCGTCGCGATCACAGCGTTGCAGGCCGCCTCGACGCTGGGAAACGGGCAGACGCCGCCGGAAATCGCCTGCGGAATGCCCTGCAGCTTCAGGGTCAGCTGGGTGATGATGCCGAGCGTGCCTTCCGAGCCGATCAGGAGCCGCGTCAAATCGTAACCGGCCGAACTCTTTTTTGCGCGCTTGCCGGTCGTCACCGTCTCGCCGTCGGCCATCACCGCCGTCAGCGACAACACATTCTCGCGCATCGTGCCGTAGCGCACCGCATTGGTGCCCGACGCCCGCGTCGCCGCCATGCCGCCGAGCGACGCATTCGCGCCCGGATCGATCGGGAAGAACAGGCCGGTGTCGCGCAGGTGCCGGTTGAGATCCTCGCGCGTCACGCCGGGCTCGACCGTGCAGTCGAGATCCTGCGGGTTGACCGCGAGGATGCGGTTCATCCGCGACGTGTCCAGCGAGATGCCGCCGCCCGGCGCGTTGGTGTGGCCCTCCAGCGAGGAGCCGACGCCGAAGGCGATCACCGGCACGCGGTGCGCTGCGCAGGCGCGCACGATCTCCTGCACCTCCGCCGTCGTCTCCGGAAACGCTACGCCATCCGGCGCCTGGGTCGGGATATAGGTGGTGGTATGCGCGTGCTGCGCGCGGATCGCCTCGCCGGTCTGGAACCGCTCACCCAGCCGCTGCTTGAGGATGCCGAGCACCGCGGCGATCCCTTCTTCATTGCGCTCGACCGGATTGAGGTCGCTCAGAGCCATCGATTCCTCCGCGAATGGACCAGCGCCCACTCTCGTTATTCGTTTATGGATGCGTAGTCTCACCGACCACGCTCTGTCCAGCGAGAAGGAAGTTTTCGATGCCCATCCCCGCCCCCTTCGTCTCTCGTGCCATGGCCATCGAAAAGGACTGGATCGACTACAACGGCCATCTCAACATGGCCTATTACAACGTGCTGTTCGATCGCTGCTCCGACAAAGCGTTCGAAATGATGGGAATGGGGATGGAGGAGTATGTGAAGCAGCGGCGGCTGACCATCTACACGGCCGAAGTCCATGTCTTCTATGTCAGGGAGCTGCATCTCGACCACAAGGTCATAGTCTCCTTCCAGCTCCTCGATCACGACGAAAAGCGGCTGAGAGCCTATCAGGAAATCCGCCATGTCGACGGTTGGCTCGCTGCTACTTCCGAATCGCTGTCGCTCCATGTTGACATGTCTGGACCGAAAGTGGCGCCCTTTCCGGCCGATGTGCTGGCCAAGATCGAGGCCATGCGCGCCGCTCATGCCGCGCTGCCGATGCCGGAGCGCGCCGGCCGTTCGATCGGTATCAAGGCGCGCCGCGGTTAAAAGTGTTCCGAGGGCAATGCTAAGCCATTGTTTTCATGCGTGTCGTTGCCCTAAAGCCACTATCCGCTGTTGACTGACAGCCATTCGTTGTAAGCCGGCTTGAACCGCGACCCGACCGCCGTTAACCTTACCGAGGTTTTAACGTGAACAAGCCGAATTGAGGCGTTGAACGACTCAGCACGGCGGTCGAGAACCGTCCCTATCGAGTTGCGATACGGGCGGCTGGGCGGAAGCGGTTCGGGGAACGTGCATGAAAACCGACATCAAGGTCGAGGCGGACAGGCTAGCGGCCGACCCACGCATTAGCGACTATGACTTCTGGCGCTCACTGAAGAACCTCAACAACGAGATCTTTCACATCGCCAACAACAACGAGCCGATCCCTTTCGCCATGATCCGCTGGCGCGCCATACTGAAGCAAGCGCGGATGAAACGCGGGCACGCCTGATCGGAGGTCACGCCGAGGCCAGCATTGCCCTTCCCTGAGAATCAAGCCGACTCCTTAAGCGCTCCCAGCGGCGAACGCGCCACCACCGGTGACGACTGAATAATCGCGGTGTTGGTCATCGCAAACGGAATGATGCGGTCGATCACCCGTTCGAGCTCGGCCACCGAGCCGACATGCGCCAGCGCGATGAAACAGTCCTCGCCGGTCACCCGGTCGCACTGGGCGATTTCCGGCAAATCGCGGATGATCTCGGCCACCACAGCCAGTTGCCCGGGCACCGGCCTGATCCGCAGCCATGCCGATAGTTTCATGCCGAGCGCGGCCGGATTGATCCGCACCGTGTAGGCCTCGATCACGCCGCTCTCCTGCAGCCGCCGGATGCGCTCGGCCACGCTCGGCGCCGACAGGCCGACCGAGCGCGCCAGTTCAGCCGTGCTGGTGCGCGCATCCTTTTCCAATAGGCGCAGGATTTTCAGATCCGCCGCATCCAGGTCGGCATTTTCGTTTCGAAGGCGTTTCAACGAAAAATCCTTGGCATTGGAAGATCAATGGTCTCTTTGGTTGATCATTATCCATATAAACCGGAAAGAAAGCCTGCGATAGTGATCCAATGGATGATTCAGCGCAAGCCCCCGCGGCAAGCCCTGCCCTCGCCGGCCCTGCCTTTGGCAAGCTGGCGACCTCGCTGCCGCCGCATGTCTGGTTTGGTGTCAGCGCCGTGTTCCATTATCTCGGGCCGGCTTTCGCCGTGCTGCTTTTCCCGCATGTCGGCGTGCTCGGCATGGCCTGGCTGCGCATCGTCACGGCCGCCCTGGTCTTCGCGCCAATGACCCGGCCGTGGACGGTCTTTGCCCGCGCCGACCGGCCGACACGACTGTTGCTTCTGGCCTTTGGTGCTTGTCTGGGCGTGATGAATTGCTCCTTCTACCTGGCGCTCGACCGGTTGCCGATCTCGCTGGTCGCGGCGATCGAATTCGTCGGCACCATCGGTGTCGCGCTGGTCGGCGTCAGAAGCCCGCGCAATCTCGGCGCGCTTGCCGTTGCGGTCATCGGCACCTTGCTGCTGATCGACGTCAAATGGTCGAGCGACCCGATCGGCCTGTTCTGGGCCTTCCTCAACGGCGCCCTGTTCGTTGGCTACATCGTGCTTGGCCATCGCGTCGCCCGCGCCGGCGCTGGCGACGGCATCGCCGGCCTTGGTGCCGCCATGGCGGTGGCCTTCCTCATCGTGCTGCCGATAGGCTTCAGCGATGCGTTGCCGGCTTTCTCGGCCCCGCCACTGCTCATCGCCGCCATCGGCGTCGGCATCTGCTCGTCGGTCATCCCCTATATCTGCGACCAGCTTGCCATGTCGCGGCTGCCGCGATCGAGCTTCGCGCTGATGCTGTCGTTGCTGCCGGTCACCGCCACGCTGATCGGCGTCATTGTGCTCCGCCAGATACCCAGCCCCATCGATTGCCTCGGCATCGCGCTGGTGGTGGCCGGCGTCGCTTTCCACAAACCGGCAAATGTCTGATCAGGCCAGCTTTTCCCTGAGGAAGGTGCTCGTCCGGCCCCAGGCGAGGTCCGCCGCGTTCTTGTCGTAGCGGGCCGCGGATGTGTCGTTGTTGAAGGCATGATTGGCACCTTCATAGACATAGACCGTGTACTCGATCTTGGCTGCATCGAGTTCCTTCTTGAAGGCGTCGATACCGGCATTGATGCGGGTGTCGAGCCCGGCATAATGCAGCAGCAGCGCCGCCTTGATCTTCGGCACATCCTCGGCCTTCGGCTGCATCCCGTAATAGGCGACGGCGGCAGCCAAATCCGGCGTGTTGGCAGCCAGTGTGTTCACCGTGCCGCCGCCCCAGCAGAAGCCGACCGCGCCGACCTTGCCGTTGCCATCCGCGTAGCTCTTGAGGAAAGCGACCGTTGCGACCGCATTGGCGGTGGTCTGCGCCGGATCGAGCTTGGAAAACTGGTCACGCGCCTTGTCTTCGTCGGCCGGCGTGCCGCCGAGCGGCGACAGGAAGTCCGGGGCGAGCGCCACGAACCCTTCCAGCGCCACGCGCCGCGCCACATCGCGTATATGCGGGTTGAGCCCTCTGTTCTCATGCACGACGATGACGGTGCCGAGCTTGCCGGATTGGCCGGCTGGCTTGACCAGATAGCCCTTCATCTCGCCACCGCTGCCGGGATAGCTGATGTCCTCGCCCGTCACGCGTGAATCGTCCTCGGCAACGATCGCCGCCCGGGCTGAATTCGCCGCCAGCAGTGGTGCGATTGCGGCGGCCGCCGCACCTGATCCGGCAAGCCTGGTCAACCGTTCCATGAAGCGCCGCCGGTCGAGCGTCAGATGCGTGTATTCATCATAGGCGTCGATCATCGCCTGGGTAATGGCGGGTCTCGTGACGGCTGGGCTGGCAGGGCTCGGTTTCGTCATGGCGCGCTCTCCTCGGCTTCTGGAAATACTCCCGCCGCGCAACATAGGGTAGAAGCCGGCATGATCCAGTCACGGATGAGTGAGGTCCCAGCACGCAGCGCGCTCCACAATGTCGGTCGGCCTGCATTAGCTATGGACCGCCGGAGCGTTTTCCTTAGGATGCCCAAGGGGACATCCGTAAGCTTGCGGCTATGTCGAGCTTGGGTGGGGCATGCTGGCATACAAAGTGGGGAAATGGCGCACGCTCGGGCTGATGGCCCGTTTCGCGGCCGAGCCGCTGACGGCAGCGCGTAACGCGCATCGCGCCTTCGGCCTCTTCATCCGCGCTGACTACCCGCACTCGACCGCGGCAAAGCCGCGCCGCGTCTTCATGATCGCCGATGCCGAACTCTACAAGACCATGCTGTCCGATACCGAGACTTGGCGCAACGTCCAGATCAGTGCGACCAGCAAGAGGTCGGGCGCCTCACAACGCCTGTCCTACGGCATGACGAGACTGCGCGGCGAACGTCATGAGCACTATCGCAAACTTTTCGCACCGCCGCTGAAGCGACCAGCCGTCATGGCGATGAGCCCTGAGATGGCGCGGATCGCCGCTGAACAGGTCGCGAGTTGGCCGCTCGGCGCCGCCTTTCCGCTGACAGAGGCCGCAAAGACGATGGCCAAGCATTTGGCGATCGGCCTTCTCTTCGGCGACGACCACCGGCGCGCCATGCCGATCGCCGAGATGATTGCGCGGGCGATGCAGGCGAGCTGGATCGTCCCCACCCCCGCTTTCTTCCGCTGGCTCCGCGAGGCCGAGGGTCAGGAACGCGCCATCCTTTCCTGGGCGGAGGAAAAGCGCGGCAACAAGGACGCGCAGGACATCCTGTCGATCCTCGTCAACAACACCGACGAGGTGGGCAAGCCACCCTCGGTCGAACTGATCGGCGGCATCGTCAGCTTCGTCTTCGGCGCTGCCTATGACACCTGCCAGAACGCGCTGGCCTGGACCGTGATCCTGCTCACCCAGCATCCGGACGCCATGGCAGGACTGGTCGCGGAGATCGACGCGGCAACCGGCGGCAGGCCTGCTACAATGAACCGGATCGGCACGCTGCCGCTGCTCGACGCAACGATCAGGGAAGCGATGCGGCTTTTCCCGCCGGTGCCCTTGCAGATGCGCAGGGCGACCAGGACGACGATACTGGGCGCAGAGCCGATTACCCGCGGCGATCTGGTTTTGATCAGCGCCATGACGATCAACCGCGATCCATCGCTCTATCCCGATCCCGACAGCTTTCGGCCGGACCGCTGGGCCACAATCCGGCCATCGCCGTTCCAGTACACGGTATTCGGCGCAGGCGGCCACATGTGCCCCGGCGTCACCTTCGGCCTGCAGATGATGAAGATCGCGTTGGCCACCATCCTGTCGAAGCGCTCGGTGGAGCTGTCGCCGGCAGCGCGGATCGCCTACCGCACCAGAGTAACCCTGGCGCCGATCGGCAACGTCGAGGTGATCATGCGCCCGCGCGGCGAGGCTGCCCGTTCGGTCCGGGCGACTGGCCGGTTCCGCGAGCTCGTCGTGATCCCGGCACTGACATAGGAAACTGCCAATGGTCGCGCAGCAGAAAATGATCCGCATCTACGACCGGGTCATGAAGAGCAGCAAGCAGCGCCGCTACTACGGCGGTAGCGGATTCTACAATTTCGGCTACTGGGCGACGGGCGCCACGTCGCAGCGCGAAGCCAGCGAAGCGCTTGTCGACACGTTGCTGGCGCGGCTGCCGAAGAAGGACGGCCGCATCCTCGACGTCGCCTGCGGGCTCGGCGCATCGACGAAACGGTTGCTGCTGTCCTATCCGCCGGAGGCCGTCACCGCCATCAACATCTCCGCCGCCCAGGTTGCGACGGCGCGCCAGAACGCTCCCGGTGCAACGGTGCTGCAGATGGATGCCGTCAAGCTCGCCTTCGCCGACGAGAGTTTCGACGCGATCATCTGCGTCGAGGCGGCCTTCCATTTCGATACGCGTGCGGCTTTCGTCGCGGAAGCCTTCCGGGTGCTCAAGCCCGGCGGCGTGCTGGTGCTGTCCGACATCCTGTTTCGGGGTTTCACCTCTGCAATCTCTGATCGCCTTGGCGTGCCGAAGGCCAATCTGGTCTCCGACATTGCTTCCTACCGGGTGCTGTTCGGCGCGGCCGGCTTTCAGGACGTCAAGGTAGAGGACGCCACCGACAATTGCCTTGGCGGCTTCCGCCGCAGCCTCGTCGCGTGGCCGGCATCGGAACGGGCGAAAGGCACCATGAGCCTGAAGTCCAGCCTCGGCACCGCCATCGTCTGCCGGCTCATCGCCGGTTATTTCGGCGCTGTCGCCAGGGCCTATCTGCTGGTCTCGGCGCGAAAGCCGTAACGCGATCGCGCCACGCCGTCATCACGTTTTTGTAATTGATGGCAAATCTTGACGTTCCTGCCACAATATAAAGGAAAGCTGCTGGTGGTGACGTCGCCCACGCTGGCTGGCTCTGACAAGAAGGAACAAACGCGCATGACCTTCCCCACCCCGATCCTCGTAAGCGCATTCGTGCTTGCCGGCGCTGCCCTACTGACGTTCCGGTCCGCAGCCTTCGCTGCCACCAGGCGATCGATGGTCAAGGTCCGCAGCAACCGGCGCCGGCCTGCAAGCAGCGTGAAAAGCAATCCTGGCCTCTGAAAGAACTCTCTACTTCGGCAGCGTGTAGGCCATCACATAATCCCCCGGCTTGGTGCCGACCGAGCCATGGCCGCCGGCGACGATGACCACGAATTGGCGTCCATCGGCGACCGTGTAGGTCATCGGCGTCGACTGCCCGCCGGCCGGCAGCCGGGTCTGCCAGAGCTGCCTGCCGGTCGTCAGATCATAGGCGCGGAAGAAGTCGTCGACCGCAGCACCAAGGAAGGCGACGCCGCCGGCGGTGATCATCGGCCCACCGATGCCCGGCACGCCGACCTTGAACGGCAGCGGCAGCGGCGTCATGTCGTAGACGGTGCCGTTGCGATGCTTGTAGACGATCTTGCCGGTCCTGAGATCGGCGCCCGCGACATAGCCCCAGGGCGGTGCCTGGCAGGGGATGCCGAGCGGCGACAGAAACGGCTTCAATATCACTGCATAAGGCGCACCTTCATTGCGGTTGAGGCCCTGTTCGCTGCCTTTGGTATCGCCCGGCGGCGGCACGTCCGCGCGCGGCACCAGCTTGGAGATGAACGCCAGGTATGTCGGCATGCCGAACATCACCTGCCGGACCGGATCGACCGCCACGCCGCCCCAGTTGAACGTGCCGAAATTGCCGGGATAGATCAGCGAGCCTTGCAGCGACGGCGGCGTGTAGCGGCCCTCGTAGCGCAGTTTAAGGAACTCGATCCGGCAAGCCAGCTGGTCGAACATGGTGATGCCCCACATGTCGGCGCCGGTCAGCGGCTTCGGATTGAAGCTCAGGTCCGAAACCGGCTGCGTCGGCGAGGTGTGGTCGCCCTCGATCGCGCCGCCCGGCGCCGGCACTTCGTTGATCGGGACGATCGGCTCGCCGCTGCGCCGGTCGAGCACATAGAGGTCGCCCTGTTTGGTCGGCCCGACCAGCGCCGGCACGACGCCGGCAGCCGTGGTGATGTCGACCAGCGTCGGCTGCGCCGGCACGTCCATGTCCCAGAGATCGTGATGCACGGTCTGCCGCACCCACCGCAATTGTCCGGTGTTGAGATCGAGCGCTGTGACCGAAGAGGAGAATTTCTCGTCATTGGCGCTCCGCCCGGCGCCGAGCTGATCCGGCGTCTTGTTGCCGAGCGGCACATAGAGCAAACCGAGCTTCTCGTCGGCGCTCGCCGTCGACCACATGTTGGGCGAGTTGTTGGTATAGGTCTGACCCGGTGCCAGTGGCGTCGTCTGGTCCGGATTGCCCGAATCCCAGTTCCAAATCAGGGCGCCGGTGTCGACGTCGAAGGCACGGATGACGCCGGACGGCTCCTGCGTTGAATAATTGTCGTTGACCGCGCCGCCGACGATGATCTTGTTGGCGACGATCAGCGGCGCCGACGTCGAATAATAATAGCCCGGCTTCGGATATGGCATGTTGGCGAGCAGGTTCAACGTGCCGCCTTCGGCAAATGTGGGACAGACCTGGCCATTCGCGGCGTCGAGCGCGATCAGCCGGGCGTCGGATGTCGGCAGATAGACGCGTGCTGCACAGGGCTGGCCGGCGGCGATTTTGGCATCGGCATAATAGGACACGCCGCGGCACGTCTGGTGCTGGCGGTCCTTGTCCAGCTTGACCTGGGGATCGAAGCGCCATTTCTCCTTGCCGCTCGCGGCATCTATGGCAATGGCGAAATTGTGCGGTGTGCAAATGTAGAGCGTGTCGGCGACCTTCAGCGGCGTCACCTGATAGGTTGTCTCAGTGACGTCGTCGGGCCCTTTCACGTCACCGGTGCGATAGGTCCAGGCCGGCTGCAAATTGGCAACGTTCTCGGCGGTGATCTGATCGAGCGGCGAATAGCGCTGGCCATACTGCGTGCGACCGTAATAGTGCCATTCGCCGGCTGGCACGTTGCCGCCGAGGTCGGCCGTCGGCGTCACCTCATCGGTGTTGAGTTGGCCGGCGATATCCTTTGGATCGGTTGTCATCGAATAGCCGGCGACGGCAAGCGACGCCAGCACCGCGAGGATCAGCGGCGCGCGTCCATCGGGACCGGTGAGCCCGCGCCGCGCCCACGGCGTCAATAGCCACAACGAGATAAGCACGATGATGCCGCCGCGCGGACCGAGTTCCCACCAGTCGAAGCCGATTTCCCAGACCGCCCAGCAGAGCGTGCCGATGACGATCGCCGCGTAGAGCCACAGCGCCATGGATTTGCGCCTGTAGAGCAGCCAGCCAGCGACGAGGAAGGCGATGCCGGCAATAATGTAGTACCAACTGCCGCCCAGCGAAGCTAACCAGATGCCGCCGCCGCCAAGCGCCAGGCCGATGAGGAAAAGGATGAGGGAGGTAACGACGACAGCCAAGACGATGCTCCTTCGACTGGTGCGCGCTTCGCAACGCGTCTATGGGCAACCCGGCATTGCGTTCCTGCCCCGAGCACAACTTTCTCCGACCCGCCGTGGCTGTCAAGCAAGCTCCGCGTTTTAGGCGTGGACCCACAGCAAGCTCGACGTTTTGGGTCGCGGACCCATCCAGATTGTGGTTCTACGGACTGGACAGAGAACAAAACGGAGACACTTCTGGCCTTTCGCTGCCGAATCACTACATTCGGGGGAGATGTCCGGCTTTTCGGAAGATATGCCTTTTTTTGACGAACCGAACGCGCGGCCTGTGGCCCCGTCGGGCATTGCTGCGCGCGCCATGGCTGCCCGCAGCGGCCACAACAATGCGCCCGATTATCTGAACGGGCTCAACCCCGAGCAGCGGCTGGCGGTGGAAACCACCGAAGGCCCGGTTCTGGTGCTGGCCGGCGCCGGCACCGGCAAGACGCGCGTCTTGACCACCCGCATCGCCCACATCCTCGCCACCGGTAAGGCCTTCCCGTCGCAGATCCTCGCCGTCACCTTCACCAACAAGGCCGCGCGCGAAATGAAGCAGCGCATCGGCCTCTTGATCGGCGAAGGCAATGTGGAAGGCATGCCGTGGCTCGGCACCTTCCACTCGATTGGCGTGAAGCTCTTACGCCGGCACGCCGAGCTTGCCGGGCTCAAATCCGATTTCACCATTCTTGACACCGATGATGTCGTGCGCCTGATCAAGCAGCTCATCCAGGCCGAAGGGCTGGACGACAAGCGCTGGCCGGCCAAGCAGTTCGCCCAGATGATCGACGGCTGGAAGAACAAGGGGCTTGGCCCCGCCGACATTCCCGAGGGCGACGCCCGCGCCTTCGCCAACGGCAAGGGCCGAGAACTCTACAAGGCCTACCAGGAGCGGCTGAAGACGCTGAACGCCTGCGACTTCGGCGACCTCCTGTGCCATCCGATCCGCATCTTCCGCGCCAATCCGGACGTGCTGAAGGAATATCATAAGCGTTTTCGCTACATCCTCGTCGATGAATATCAGGACACCAACACCGCGCAGTACATATGGCTGCGCCTTTTGGCGCAGCGGCCACAATCCTCCCCCCTCGAGGGGGAGGTGCCCGCGAAGCGGGCGGAGGGGGTCGCCTCAGAAGGCACCGCCAGAGCGTCGAGCACTGCCGCACGGACCCCACCCGGCCGGGCTTTGCCCGGCCACCCTCCCCTCAAGGGGGAGGGAAACCCGCGCCCGGCCACGGTTAATATCTGCTGCGTCGGCGACGACGACCAATCCATCTACGGCTGGCGCGGGGCCGAGGTCGACAACATCCTGCGCTTCGACAAGGACTTCCCCGGCGCCACGATCATCCGGCTGGAGCGCAACTATCGCTCCACCGCGCACATCCTCGGCACCGCCTCCCACCTCATCGCCCACAATGAAGGCCGCTTCGGCAAGACGCTGTTCACCGAAAAAATCGCGGAAGACGATGAGAAGGTGCATGTCCATGCCGCCTGGGATTCCGAGGAGGAAGCCCGCGCCGTCGGCGAAACCATCGAAGCCTATCAGCGGCAGAAGCACAATCTCAACGACATGGCCATTCTTGTCCGAGCGTCCTTCCAGATGCGCGAATTCGAGGACCGTTTCGTCACGCTCGGCCTCAACTACCGCGTCATCGGCGGCCCGCGCTTCTACGAACGCCTCGAAATCCGCGATGCGCTGGCCTTCTTCCGCGTCGTCGCGCAAGGCGCAGACGACCTTGCCTTCGAGCGCATCGTCAACGTGCCGAAGCGCGGGTTGGGCGAAGCCACCATCCGCCAGATCCACGATACCGCCAGGGCGCTGCGCATCCCGATGCTGGAGGCCGCCGCCAAGCTCGCCGAAAGCGACGAGTTGAAGCCGAAGCCGCGCGCCGCGCTGCGCGAGGTATCAGCCAATTTCGAGCGCTGGCAGAAGGCGCTGGAAACCACGCCGCACACCGAGCTGGCCGAGACCATACTGGAGGAGAGCGGCTATACCGATATGTGGAAGAACGACCGCTCGGTGGAAGCTCCTGGCCGGCTGGAAAACCTGAAAGAACTGATCCGCTCCATGGAGGAGTATGAGTCGCTGCGCTCCTTCCTCGAACATGTCGCACTCGTGATGGACGCCGAGCAGAACGCCGAGCTCGACGCCGTCAACATCATGACGCTGCATTCGGCCAAGGGCCTCGAATTCGAGACCGTTTTTCTGCCCGGCTGGGAGGAAGGCCTTTTTCCACACCAGCGCGCACTCGACGAGGGCGGCCGCTCCGGGCTGGAGGAAGAACGGCGGCTGGCCTATGTCGGCCTGACCCGTGCCAAGAAGAACCTGCATTTGTGGTTCGTCTCCAACCGCCGCATCCATGGTCTGTGGCAATCGACGATCCCGTCGCGTTTCCTCGACGAATTGCCGGAAGCCCATGTCGAGGTCGCCGAAAGCGGCAACAGCTACGGCGGTTACGGCAATTCCTATGGCGGCGGCTCGTTCGCATCGGGCCGTGGCGGCCAAGGAGCAGGAAGGCAGAACCCCTATGGCGCCTCGCGTTTCGACAATGTCGGAGCCGAGAAATCCGGCGCCTTCTCCAACACCTATGCGACGCCGGGCTGGCAGCGCGCGCAACAGAACCGCACCGAGGCAACCGACCGCAACTGGGGCTCGCGCTCCGGCCATCAGGTCGAGCGCATCGGCTATGGCGAGACCGACTCGGGCTATGGTGCCGGCCGCACCAGCGTAAAAGGCCGGACCATCGACGGCGAGCTGGTCGCCAAATCCGTCGCTGACACGCCGTCGGCCTTCAATGTCGGCGACCGCGTCTTCCACCAGAAATTCGGCAACGGCAACATTTCGGCCATCGACGGCAACAAGCTGACCATCGACTTCGACAAGGCCGGCCAGAAACGCGTGCTGGATGGATTTGTCACCGGGGTGTGAGAGACAGCAAAATCAATAAAAAGAGCCGGATCAGACGCACGCCGACCCTCGCCGCAATCGACATTGCCACCCACATCAACAAGGTCGCGTCCTGGTCCTTCATCCTGTTCGGCGTCACCATCGTGCTCTTCGCCACGGTGCGCGCCACCGGCGCGGTGATGCCGCCTCTGATCATCCTGGTGATCTCGGTGCTTCTGGTGCGCACCAGCTTCGCCTATTTCTTCCGAAGCGTGATCGGCGAGGAAGCGCTGTGGTGGAGCTTTCCGGTCGGCTCGATCACGTCGCTCGCGCTGGCAGCGGCCTATTACCGCTTCGGCCGCTGGCGCACCATGCATATGATCGAGGACAGGCCGGCCGCCGGCGAGCCGCCGGACACCGGTCTCGGCGTGCCGCGCCAGCGCGCGCATCTTTCGCCCGAGACGCCGAACGGCTGAACGATCGGCTCACCGCGCATACCTGGCTCCGAATGCGAGCGCCACCAGGGAAAAGACCGTGATCATGCCGCAAAGGCCAGGCTTGCCATGGTCGCGCTTGTCACCGTCGATAAAATGCCAATACCGATGACCGGCAGCGCATTGCCGCAAAAGCAGCAGATAAAGAAGGCTGAGACCACTTCGGCGCGGCGGTCGGCCGGCGCGATCTGGTTGACCACTTGCAGGCTGCCACGATAGCCGAGCGCTGCCGCGACGCCGCAGAACGCAGTCGCGGCGATCATGATCGCCATCGAAGCGAAGACCTGCGCCGCTACGATCAGTGCGACGGTCGGGATCATCAGGACCAGAGCCGCGAGCATGGTGCCGCGGCTCGAAAGGCGTGTCGTCGCCAAAATGGTGACGGCGGCCACGATCGCCAGCTCGAAGAATAAGGCGCCTGCCTCGGCATGATTGGTCACATGGAGCTGCTGTGCCAGGATGCTCGGTGCGAGCGCCGCGTAGAAACCGACCAGCGCCATGGCGCCGAAGCCGGTTACCGCTGGTGCCACGAACCCGGTGCGGATTTCACCAGGCACCGAGAACCGTGGCTGCATGGAGATATCGGCCAGTTTTCCCGGTTGTGAAATGGTTTCCCGCGTGCGCCAGACCAGCACCGTGACAAGGACGAGCACCGCAAGATAAACGACGAATGTCAGCCTTAGTGGCCACGGCGCATATTCAGCAAGCAATCCCGCCGCCAGCGCGCCCAGACCAAGACCCAGAAAATTGGTGCTGGTGGCAATGATGGCGGCGCGTGATTTGTCGTCGGCTGCGACCAACTCGGCGAGCCAGGCGGTGCCGGTTCCCGCACCGACGCCTATTCCCAGGCCGCTCAGAATCCGGGCGATGTCGAGCCACGCAACATTTTCGGCGAACAGGAAAGACAGCGCACTGACGACCGCCACCGCCATTGCCGCCAGGGCGGCCGGCCGGCGGCCGATGACATCGGATAAGCGCCCGAACATCAAAAGCGCCGCTAGGTTACCGATGACATAGACGGCATAGACTAAGGTAAGCGTGATCTGCGAGAAGCCGAACGCCTGTTTGTAGATGACGTAAAGCGGCGTCAGCACCGTTCTGCCGGCGAAAAGAACTGCGATCATGGCAGCAACGGCGGCCATTGCCGCCCTGCCGCCGAGCTCGTTATCGCGCGTCATGGCGATCATTTCGACCTCCAGTTGTCAGGGAATCGTGACGCTAACGCCTCTTTCGCGCCATGTGTTCCCCTCCCCGGACTTGCTTCTGATAAGTTTGACGCTATTGCCGGTGGCGCTGCGCAAAATCATCTTTTAACTTCAGCGCATTGGTAGGGAGAACCCATGGGCAAGGGACGGGTCGAGGCATTTACCGATGGCGTCATGGCCATCATCATCACCATCATGGTGCTGGAATTGAAGGTGCCGCATAGCCCGGATTTTTCCGCGCTGGCACCTCTGTGGCCCACCTTTCTCAGCTACGTGCTGTCCTTCATCTATGTCGGCATCTACTGGAACAATTTGCACAACATGTTCCACACCGTGCAGCGCGTCGATGGCCGCGTGCTGTGGGCCAATCTGCATCTGCTGTTCTGGCTGTCGCTGATGCCCGTGACCACCGCCTTCATGGGTGAAAACCATTTCGCGCCGGTGCCTGTCGCCGTTTACGGTGTTGTCCTGGCGCTTTGCGCGGCCGCCTACTTCATTCTGGTCGTCATGCTGCATCGGTTGCATGGCAACGACACTGCCTTCGCCAGAGCGGTAGGCACCGACCGCAAGGAAAAGATCTCGGTGGTCCTCTACATCGCCGCCATTCCGCTGACCTTCGTCAATCAATGGATCAGCGTCGCGCTCTATGTGCTGGTTGCCATGATCTGGTTCGTGCCGGACAAGCGGTTCGAAAAGCAGATCGAAAAATAGGTCTGCCTAGCCTCGCATCGCTTTCAGCTTTTCCGCCACCGAGGCAGCAAGATCGGCGTAGCGTTCCTCCAGCCGCTCGGCCGCCTTGATCACCGAAAAATCATGGCCGAATTTTTCCAGTGCCATGCGCAGCTTCTCGACGAATTCCGCCTGTTTTTCGAGCGCCGAAAACAGCGTCTTCACTTGCGCTTCGCTGATGTCGGGATTGGCAAGCATTTGCGGCACTTCGCGGCTCATCTGGTCGCCAGTAGCGGTCTGTTCTTTCAGGATCTCGATCCAGTCGGTCAATCGGTAAATCTCCTTTTTGTCAGGACAGCATGCGCAGCGCCTGCCGATATGGTCAACCCAAGGACGCCAAAGCGGGCTTGCGCGAGCCCCTCGCCGCGTTAAGTTCGGCGCAACTCGAAGAGGACACTATCGCCATGACCACCGACGCCGAAATCCAGAGCGCTTTGCCTGCCCTTGCCTCCGGCAACGCTGCCGTCATCACCGGCGGCGCCAGCGGCATCGGCCTTGCTGCGGCCAAGCGGCTGGCGGCGATGGGCCTGAAAATCGTGCTGGCCGATATCGGTGGCGCGCGGCTCGACGAGGCTGCCCGCGCCATTGCCACAATTGCCGGCGATAACGCGGTGCTTGCTGTCGCCACCGATGTTTCCAAGGCCGACGAACTAGACCTGCTGGCCGAAAAGGCATTCGGTACCTTCGGCGAGGTGTCTTTGTTGATGAACAATGCCGGGGTCGGCAACAATCCCGGCAAACCCTGGGAGAACCGCGACGCTTGGAAGCGGCTGCTGGACATCAATTTCTGGGGCGTCGTCCATGGCGTCGAGGCCTTCGCGCCGCGCATGCTGGCGGCCGGCAGGCCGGGCCTGATCGTCAACACCGGCTCCAAGCAAGGCATCACCACGCCGCCCGGCAACCTTGCCTACAACGTCTCCAAATCAGGCGTGAAGACCTTCACCGAAGGCGTGGCACACGCGCTGCGCAACGAGCCCGGCGCAAAGGTTGCGGCGCATCTGCTCATTCCGGGGTTCACTTTTACCGGCCTGACCGAGGGCGCGACCAAAAAACCCGCCGGTGCCTGGACAGGCGAGCAGGTGATCGACTTCATGCTGACCGCGCTGGTGCGTGGCGACTTCTACATCCTGTGCCCCGACAACGAGGCGACACGACCCATGGACGAAAAGCGCATGGCCTGGGCGATCGGCGACATCATCGAGAACCGCCCTGCTCTGTCGCGCTGGCACCCGGACCACAAGGACGCTTTCGCGGCGTTCATGGAAAGCTGACGCTTACGCCGCACGGCTCTTCGAGCCGCGCTTTTGCGCAGCGGCTTTCTTGACCGCCGCATCGGCGATCTTCTGGTCATGCCGTTTCGCCGCCTGTTCACATTTTTTGCGGATCTCCTCGACCTCGGATTCGGTCAGGTGTTCGATGCCGATAAAAGTATTGTGAGCTTTGCCGGCCCGGATCAACTCGTCGAGTTTCGTCTGAATCGCCGTGCCATCGCGGTTCTGGGTGTTCTGGATGAGGAACACCATCAGGAAGGTGACGATCGTCGTGCCGGTATTGATGACGAGTTGCCACGTATCGGAAAAGCCGAAAATCGGCCCGCTTATCGCCCAGGCCATGATGATCAGGCAGCAGATGGCGAATGTCGACGGCAGACCGGCGAGATGGGCGACGTAGTTGGCGATCTTCGTGAAACGCTTCTCTATCATGGCAGGGAGAAACAACCGGCAACCGCTCCGGGTTCCCTGAAAGGAGGGATTTCACGGAATTTCACGGACATAGCCGTGCACGCACCCGCAAGATCAGGGTATTTCGTTTTCCCAGCGGTCGAGGAAAACCTCGATGGACAGCGCCTGCATGTCGGGGACCGCCTTGGCCAGTTTCTCGACCGGCCAGTCCCACCAGGCAAGACGTTCGATCCGCGCGGCGATGTCCGCCGCGAAGCGTTGGCGCAATTGCCTGGCCGGAACGCCGGCGACAATCGCATAGGCAGGAACGTCGCGCGTCACCACCGCATTGGCGCCGATGATCGCGCCATTGCCGATGGTCACATCAGGCATGATCACCGCGCCATGGCCGATCCAGACATCGTGGCCGATGCTGACGGATTGCGCCCGCCGTCGTTCCCGGAAAGCCGCGTCGACACCCAGCCAGCGAAAATACTCGTTCGGGCGGTAGCTGACCTTGTGCTGGGTCAGCCGCTCAATCGGATGCTCCAGCGCGTTGATGCGGCTGTTGGCGGCGATCGAACAGAACTTGCCGATGGTCGTGTAGATCGCCTCGGCGTGGCGCTCGAAATAAGAGAAATCACCGACTATGACTTCACGCAAGATGACCCGCTCGCCGATCGAGGCGTATCGTCCAAGCTTGCACGCCTTCAACTCCGCGGTCGGATGGATACGCGGCTCGGGGTCTTTCAGGACGAGGTTTTCGGGACAGTCCATGCCGGCGCTTTACGCCGCCGCGAACGCTCTCGCAAGCCAACCACAGCGCCGCGCGCCCGTTTGGGCGCGCAAAGGACGCTGTAGCACTTCAAATTGCTATTTTGGCTTGCCGTTGGTCCACACCACGTTCTGGCTGTAGAGCGGCACGGTGGTGACCGACATTTTCGCCGAACCGTCCTGCACCTGGCGCGAGTGCGACAGATAGATCAGGGTCTCATTGGTTTTGTCGTAGATGCGGTTCACCACCTGCTTCTTCCAGATCAGGCTGATGCCCTGCTTGAACACCTCCTCGCCGGCCTCGCTCATGTCGATGTCGCTGATGGTGATCGGCCCGGTCTGGCGGCAGGAGATCGAGGAATCGGACGGATCCTCGAACCAGTTGCCCTTTTGCAAGCGATCGATCACGCCGCGGTCGAAATAGGAGACGTGGCAGGTCACGCCTTCGACCTTCGGATCCTTGATCGCCTCGACGATGATGTCGTTGCCGAGCCAGTCGACGCCGACCTTGCCGACCTCCTGGGCGAAAGCCGCACCAGCACCGATGACAAGGCATGCGGCCAAAGCGCCGCCGATCAGTTTTCGCCCAATCAGTCCTTGCAAGGAAGCCTCCTGCGGTTCGAGTTTTGCCGACCTCAGGTGGGACCGGCGGCAGCGCTTTGCAAGCGGATCATTTTTTGACAGGCATGCCGGTTGCGGCAACGCGACATCTTTGCGCGCGCGAGATCAAACCGTTAAGAGTGTTCGCCGAACAAGCTTGCGCCGATACGGCGCCAATGAAAATCACGACGGACACCCAATTGATGATGCGTTCGATACTGGTCGGCATTCTTGTCCTGATGGCAGCAGGCATCGGCTGGCTCACCTTCGACTGGTACCGCGGGCACTATGGCGGCGAGCCGTTCGGCGCGCCGTTCACGCTGGTCGACCAGAAGGGCGCTCCGGTCACCGAGGCTGCCTTTCGCGGCCACCCCAGCGTCGTCTTCTTCGGTTTCACCCATTGCCCGGAGGTCTGCCCGACCACGCTGTTCGAACTGGCCGGCTGGCTGAAGACGATGGGTGACGACGGCAAGAACCTGCGCGCCTATTTCGTCTCGGTGGACCCGGAACGCGACACACCCGAAATCATGAACGCCTATATCAGCAATTTCTCCGACCGCATCCTCGGCATCACCGGCGATCCTGACAAGGTCCACGCCATGGCCAAATCCTTCGGCATCTATTCGAAAAAGGTCGATACCGGCAACGGCGACTACACGATGGATCACACCGCGTCGGTGCTGCTGCTCAACGCCAGGGGCGACTTCGCCGGCACCATCGCCTATGGCGAAAGCTCGGACACCGCCATCGCCAAGCTCAAGCGGCTGGCGGCGGAAGGTTAGTGCATGATCCCGAAAAGTGGGAACCGGTTTTCGGACAAGATCATGCTCACAAAGAAAATCCGTTGATGACCCAAACGCGGCTTTATTTCACCACTGGAAAGATCGAGGCCGACCGTATCTTCGCGGCGTTCGAAGCAGCCTTTGAGGACGAGGGCCTGCCGATTGCCATCCTCGAAGTCGATGAGGATCGCGACATCCACGAAGTGTCGCTCTATGCCGACGGCGATGTCGATGCCGTCGAGGCGCGCGTGAAAGAGGTTCTTGCCGGGCTTGCCCTGTCGAGGCCGATTGCGCGCGAGCCCGTGCCTGATATCGACTGGGTGACGCGCTCGCTGGAGGGACTGAAACCGGTACGCGCCGGCCGTTTCTTCGTCCACGGCGCGCATGACCGCAGGAAGCGCCACAGCGGCGAGCTCGCCATCGAGATCGAAGCGGGCCTCGCCTTTGGCACCGGCCATCACGGCACCACCGCCGGCTGCCTCGAAACACTGGAACAGGTCGTGCGGCGCGAGCACCCGCGCAACGCGCTCGACCTCGGCACCGGCAGTGCCGTGCTGGCGATCGCGGTGGCCAAGCTCGCCCACATCCCGGTGCTGGCGACCGATATCGATCCGGTCGCCATAAAGGTCGCAGCCGCCAATGCGCGGCTCAACCACGTCAAGGCGCTCGTCGAAACGGCGACGGCGCCGGGCTTCCACCATCCGATCTTTGCCGCGCGCGGCCCCTTCGACCTCATCGTCGCCAACATACTGGCGCGGCCGCTGATGCGGCTGGCGCCCGAAATGGCCGGGCATGTCACCTTGGGCGGCTCGATCGTGCTATCAGGCATCCTCGACCGGCAGCGAGACGCAGTGATCTCGGCCTATGTCGGCCAGCGGTTCCGCCATGTCAGGACGTTGCACCGCGAGGGCTGGGTGACTATCCACCTCAAGCGGTGACGCGCAGCGCCTTCAAACGCAAGCAGCAAGTCGCTTAGACGTAGGGCGACCTTGCCGCCTTCCTCAGCTCTTCGCGATCGTAGCCGTGCGCTTTCAGCGTTTCGTCGTCAAAGCCAAGCAGAACGCCGCTCACATAGCGGCTCGCTTCGCGCTGGCGCGCTTCGATGAGAGCGTTCATGGCGCTTCGGAAAAATCCGCGTCTGGCTGAAATCGTGGACATGATGGTCTCCTTTGCAGTGCAATAAGAGTCGTTCCTCCACTCCAAAAAGGTAAGCTCTGCTGACCTATTTGAAAATCGCTGATTCTGCATGGCGTCTATGCGCAAAAGCGATGCTGCTGGACCAAATCCCGTCGGTTGTCAGGCGGCTGATGCTGTAGCACTTTGATCTTGCGCTGATTTTCTCCGAACCGACGATCAGCCCAGCAAAAGTCGATTCCGATTTTCGGGGTCATGCGCTAGGGTCGCGCCAGCATCCGAGGAGAGCCCCGTCATGTTCCAGACTTTTGATTCCGCCGGCGACCCAGCCGTCGGCAAGCCGCGGGTGGCGCTGCTGCGTCAATGGCTGGCGGCCAACGGCCTGGATGGCTTCATCGTGCCGCGTGCCGATGAGCATCAGGGCGAATATGTCGCCGACCGCTCGGCGCGGCTGAAATGGCTGACCGGCTTCAGCGGCTCGGCCGGCATCGCCATCGTGCTCGGCGGCCGCGCCGTCATGTTCGTCGACGGACGCTACACGCTGCAGGTGCGCCAGGAAGTCGATCTCGACATCTTCTCGATCGAAAGCCTGGTCGACAATCCGCCTCCCACTTGGATCAAGGACAATCTCGGCAAGGGCGTGCGGCTTGGCTTCGATCCGTGGCTGCAGACGATCGGCGACGTGAAAGCGCTGAAAGCTTCGGCCGAAAAATCGGGGGCGGTTTTGGTGCCGCTCGAGAAGAATCCAATCGACGCCATCTGGAAGGACCAGCCCGACCCGCCGCGGGCGCCGGTCGAGCTCCATCCGATCGCCTTTGCCGGCGAACTGGCCAAGGACAAGCTGGCGCGGCTGGCGTCGGCCATCGGCAAGGATGGCGCCACCCATGCCGTGCTGACCGACCCGTCCTCCATCGCCTGGGCCTTCGACATCCGCGGCGGCGACGTGCCGCATACGCCGCTGGCGCTCGGCTTCGCTGTGCTCGCCGCCGACGGGTCGCACCAGCTTTTCATGGACCAGCGCAAGTTTTCGCGCACCGTCGCGGCCTATCTGACGCAGCTCGCCGAATTGCACCAGCCCGGTGAATTCGAAGCTGTTATCGTGGCTCTGGCCAAGGGCGGCGCAAAAATCGCGCTGGACCCGGTGCTGGCGGCGGAGAAGCTCAGCATGCTGGTCGAGGACAATGGCGGCACCGTCATTTCAGCGCCTGACCCTGCCCGCATTCCACGCGCGACGAAAAACCAGGCCGAGATCAACGGCGCCCGCGCCGCGCATCGCCGCGATGGCGCCGCGGTGGCCAAGCTGCTCTGCTGGCTCGACCGCCAGAAACCCGGCAAGCTCGACGAAATCGCCGTCGTCACCAAGCTCGAGGAATGCCGACGGAGCACGGGCGAGGAAACGCAGATGCCGCTGCGCGACGTGTCCTTCGACACGATCTCGGGCGCCGGTCCGAACGGCGCCATCATGCACTACCGCGTTTCCCGCGCCACCAGCCGAAAGCTTCAGTCTGGCGAGCTGTTCCTGCTCGATTCCGGCGGGCAGTATCAGGACGGCACCACCGACATCACCCGCACTGTGCCGATCGGCAAGCCGACCGAGGAAATGCGCGAACGCTTCACGCTGGTGCTGAAGGGCATGATCGGCATTTCCATGCTGCGCTTTCCCCCGGGCACGCGCGGCTCCGAAATCGATGCCGTGGCGCGTCTTGCCCTGTGGAGACATGGCTGCGATTTCGCCCACGGCACCGGCCACGGCGTCGGCTCCTATCTGGCCGTCCACGAAGGACCGCAACGCATCGCCAAGACCGGCACTGAAAAGCTGCTGGCGGGCATGATCCTCTCCAACGAGCCGGGCTACTACAAGGAAGGCTCTTACGGCATCCGCATCGAGAATCTCCTCCTAGTGACGCCAGCCGAGCAGATAGAGGGCGGCGACATCGCCATGCATGGCTTCGAGACGCTGACGCTGGCGCCCATCGACACCAGGCTGGTGCGGTCCGACCTTTTGACGCGTGACGAGTTGCATTGGCTCGACCAATATCATGCGCGCGTGCTGGCCGAGATCGGACCAATGCTCGACGGCGAGATGCTGGCATGGCTGGAAAAGGCAACCGCACCGCTGCCGCACGACCA
Source organism: Mesorhizobium sp. M6A.T.Ce.TU.002.03.1.1 (assembly GCF_003997275.1). Taxonomy (NCBI): domain Bacteria; kingdom Pseudomonadati; phylum Pseudomonadota; class Alphaproteobacteria; order Hyphomicrobiales; family Phyllobacteriaceae; genus Mesorhizobium; species Mesorhizobium sp. M6A.T.Ce.TU.002.03.1.1. The sequence goes on along the minus strand of NZ_RZTI01000046.1, from coordinate 16,877 downwards.
GAAGTCGTGATTTTCACAAAGGCGTGTAGCAGGTTTCGTCTATCCGACGAACTGCCGGGCGAGGATCAGCACGGCGGCACCGGCCAAAAACATCGCCATAAGCCCGCCGCGCAGCGAGACCAGCCCGGCGACGATCAATGCCGCCCATTCCGTCGGCCCGGCGCTCAGCGCTGCCGGCGCGACCAGAGTGGTCAGCACCGCCGCCGGCACCGCATTCAGCCCGGCCTCGACGCGCGGATGGATGTTTTCGAAGCGCGAGATGACCAGATGGCCGCCGATGCGGGTGAGATAGGTGGCGATCGCGCCGGCGATGATGATCCACAGGGTTGTGCTCATGGCCGCGCCTCCACACCACTGTGGTGCGGCGGCAGGATGACGGCGAGCAGCACGCCGGCCACGGCGCCAATGGAGACGTGCCAGGGCGAGCCCACCGTCTTGTAGGCTATGATGGAGGCAGCAGCACTGGCGACGACCACCGGTAGCCACAGTGGCCGTTTGCGAAAGCTCATGACCAGTCCGAGAAAATAGATCGGCAGCAGGAAATCGATGCCCAGCGCATGCGTATCGGGAATGAGCTTGCCGAACATCGCGCCGAGCGCGCTTTCGGTTACCCAGAACACATAGACCGGCAGTCCCAGCCCCATGTACCAGGCGAAGCCGACCGTCTCGCCGGCTTCCGCCTTACGCTCAGCCACCGCGAACTGCGGATCGGTGAGCAGGAAATAGCCTACCGCTTGCTGGATCAGCGGCCAGTGCGCGATGCGCCGGCCGATACCGGCGGAATAAAGCACATGGCGGAAATTCACGGCGAAGATCGACAGCACGATCAGCCATGGCGCGACATGCTGCCCGAACAATTCGATACCCACCATCTGGCTCGCGCCGCCGTAAACCATGGCGCTCATCAGGACGGCTTCGAGCACCGAAAAACCATTGTCGACGGCAAGCGCACCGAACAGCAGTCCAAACGGCGCCGCCGCCACCACGACGGGCATGCTGAGCCGCACGCCTTGCCAGAAATCGCTCTTCGCGCGGTTTTCGGAGATTGCTTCCGCCGACATCAGCCACTCCTTGGGACCATTCTTTTGGAGAAAGGTCGTATGTAGGGAGCGCCACTTGCCTTGTCACACCAATTCGCTTGAGCCAAACGATCAGCGGAAATGATCGCGCAACCATTTTGCACGTTCAGGCCTGCATCATCGGTCCGGAGCTTAGTCCACCGGGACTTGGCCTTCGATCGCCCTGCCCCAGTCGAGCAGCGGCTTGGCCCGCATGGTGAAATCGACGAGTTCGTCGACCAGTGCCGCACTGTGGATTCCCGCAGGGTCGATCTCGTGCCGGACTACGAAATGCCGATTGCGGATGGCGGCCACGAGGTCGATGTCGGTGACATGCTCGAAGCCACGCGGTGTGCGCTTCATGCAGCCTTCCGGATCAAGTTCGAGACGGTTTTGCTTCAACGCCTTGATCAGCGCTCGGAATTCACCCGGCCGTGTCCCGATGGCTTGGCGCATCGCCAGCAAAAGCGCCGGCCCGGGTTGCCACCAGGCAACGGCGGCAAAGCAGCGCTCAAGCCCGATATAGACGAACAACACGCCCTGTTCCATCTTGGTGCCGTCAGGCGAAAGAATTGCCGACAGATGCCGGTTATAGGGTCGTTTATCCTTGGCGAAACGCACGTCGCGGTTGATCCGGAACAGCGACTTCTTGCGATCGCCGCGCAACCCCAGCCCCACTACAGCGAAGCGCTCGGAGAGCGTTTCGACCAGATCGCCGAAAGGATCGCGCAACTCGCTTTCGAAAAGGTCGCGGTTCTCGACAAACCACTCCCGGCGCTGATGAAAATTGAGCGCCTTGAGGAAGGGAATTGCCTTTTGGCCGAAACCGTTGAACGCAGCGGCCGTCATCCGCCCTTGCCGATCCGCACGAACCACGCATCCTCGTCGATCACTTCGATACCGAGCTCGGTGGCGAGCTTGAGCTTGGAGCCCGCACCTGGTCCGGCAACGACGAGATCGGTCCTCTTCGACACCGAGCCGGCGACCTTGGCGCCGAGCTTTTCGGCCATTGCCTTGGCCTCGTCGCGCGACATTTTCTCCAGCGCACCGGTGAAGACCACCGCCTTGCCGGAGACCGGCGACGACACGCCACCGACTGGCTCCTCGTCGAGCACTGTTACTTCCGCCAGCAATGCGTCGAGCGCCTGCCGGTTATGGTCTTCAGCGAAGAAGTCAACCACCGCTTCGGCCACGATCGAGCCGATGCCGTTGATGCCGTTCAACTCCTGCCAGGCGGCGTTGCCCGGGTCGCCCTTGCCGGCCGGCATGACGGCGCTTTGCCCGGTTTCGCGGAAATCGGCAAAGGAAAGGAAATGGCGGGCCAGCCGTTTGGCGTTGGTCTCGCCGATGTGGCGGATGCCGAGCGCATAGAGGAAGCGCGAGAACTCGACCTGCCGCCGGTCGTCGATTGCCGCGAACAGCTTGCGCACCGAGGTCGCGCCGAAACCGTCGACATTCTCGAGCTTGGTCAGCGATGCTGCCTGCCGTGCCTTCAGCGTGAAGATGTCGGCCGGCGAATAGATGCGCAGCGACGGATCCTCGGCATGGAAGAAGAACTCAATCTGCTTCTCGCCCAGCCCCTCGATATCAAAAGCGCCTCGGGACACGAAATGGCGCAGACGCTCCACCGCTTGCGCGGGGCAGATCAAACCGCCTGTGCAGCGCCTGACCGCTTCACCCTCCTCGCGCACGGCGTGGCTGCCGCAGGCCGGGCAAAGCACTGGGAATGCATATGGCATGCTGTCGGGCGGCCGCTTTTCCATGACCACGTCGATGACCTGCGGAATGACATCGCCAGCACGCTGGATGCTCACCGTGTCGCCGACGCGAATGTCACGGCCTTCGCGGATCGGCTGGCCGCTATTGCCGATGCCCTTGATGTAGTCCTCATTGTGCAGCGTCGCGTTGGTCACCACGACGCCGCCGACCGTCACCGGCACAAGCCGCGCCACCGGCGTCAGCGCGCCGGTGCGGCCGACCTGGATGTCTATGCCGGTCAGGATCGTCGTCGCCTTCTCGGCGGGGAATTTGTGCGCGATCGCCCAGCGTGGCGAGCGTGACACGAAGCCCAGCCGCTGCTGCAGCTCAAGGCTGTTCACCTTGTAGACGACGCCGTCGATGTCGTAGCCAAGTGTCGCCCGGTTGGATTCAATCAGCCGGTATTGTTCGAGCAGCCCTTCGACACTATCGAACAGCTTCATCAGCGGATTGACCCTGAAGCCAAAGCGCTCGAACGCTGCCACCATGCCCATCTGCGTGTCGGCGGGCATGGCGTTCACCGCGCCCCAGGCATAGGCGAAAAACCGCAGCGGCCGGCTGGCGGTGATCGAGGTGTCGAGCTGGCGCAAGGAGCCTGCCGCCGAGTTGCGCGGATTGGCGAAAACCTGCTTTCCGGCGTCGGCATTGCGGCGATTGAGCTCGGCGAAATCAGTGAGGCGCATATAGACCTCGCCGCGCACTTCCAATACTTCGGGAAAATCCCCCGAAAGCACATTGGGAATCTCAGCGATGGTGCGGGCGTTGGCTGTCACATCCTCGCCGACCTGGCCGTTGCCACGCGTTGCTGCCGTCACCAGCCGTCCCGCCTCGTAGCGCAGCGACAGCGACAGGCCGTCGATCTTCGGCTCGGCCGTCATGGCCAACGGCGCGTCGGCACCGAGCCGCAAGAAGCGGCGAATGCGGCCGACGAAATCGATCACGTCGGCATCGGCAAAAGCGTTGTCGAGCGACAGCATCGGAATGGCATGGACGATCTTGCCGAATTTCTCCGAGACCGCCGCCCCGACTTTCCGTGACGGCGAATCCTCGCGCACAAGATGAGGAAAACGCTGCTCGATGGCGAGATTGCGCCGCCGCAGTGCGTCGTAGGCGGCGTCCGAAATCGTCGGCGCATCTTCGGCATGATAGCGCAAATCATGGCCGGCGATTTCCTGCGCCAACCGCTTCAGCTCGCTTGCTGCCTCGCTTTCATCAAGCGAATCGACAGGTTTTTCGGACATGCACTGCTCCTCGACGCATGATCCCGAAGCTCGGAACGATCTTCGGAAATGACTATGCGCAAAATCAAATTGCTACAGCGTCCTTTGCACGTCCGAAAGGACGCGCGGCGCTGTAGCGGCGGCGCCACAATAGATCAGGATTTTCCCGCAAGGGAGCCAGATCGTGAGAAAATCATTCCGGAACAGCAGCATGGAGCCACATCCTGACTCGATCCATCTCGCTGAGGAATCTCCGCTATGCTGCGGTGTTCTCCCGCAGCAGACGCTCGGCCGCCGCGCGTGCCTCGTCGGTGATCGTCGCTCCAGCCAGCATCCGCGCGATCTCTTCCTGACGCGCTGCCCGGTCCATCTCGGCGATACCGGTGGCAACCCGGTCGGCGCTGCCGGATTTGGAGATCAGGAAATGCGTCGCCGCACGCGCCGCCACTTGCGGCGCGTGGGTGACCGAAAGCACCTGCACGCGCTTCGACAATCGCGCCAGCCTTTGGCCTATAGCGTCCGCAACCGCGCCGCCAACCCCAGTGTCGATTTCATCGAAGACCAGGGTCGGCGCCGAGCCACGGTCGGCCAGCGCCACCTTCAGCGCCAACAGGAACCGTGAAAGTTCGCCACCGGAAGCGACCTTCATCATCGGGCCCGGTCTTGTGCCGGGATTGGTGCGCACCCAGAACTCGACCTGATCGATGCCGTCTTCCATTCGGCTCTCGGCCTCACTTGCCATCTCGACGATGAACGCGGCCCGTTCGAGCTTGAGTGCCGGCAGTTCGGCCATCACCGCCTTGGTCAATCCGACCGCCGCCGCATGGCGAAACGACGAAAGCTGTGCCGCGGAAATGTCGTAGGTCTCGCGGGCGGCGGCGGCTTGCTTCTCCAGCCCATGCAGGCGCTCCTCGCCGGCGTCGAGGTCGGCGAGATCGGCCGCCATCGTGTCACGCAGTTGCGCCAGATCGTCGACCGCCACACTGTGCTTGCGTGAGGCGGCACGCAGCGAAAACAGCCGCTCTTCGGCCTGCTCCAGCCTCCGCGGATCGTATTCGGTGGCGCGAAGTGCCGCTTCGACCCCCGACTGTGCCGCGTCGAGCGACAGCATCGCCTCATCGAGCGATTTGACCACGTCTTCGAGCAAGCCGGGCGCCTCGGTCACCTTGCGCTGCAGTCGCCGCAACAGGCTGGCGAGTTGCGGCAGGGGCGAGGACGGGCCCGAGAGTACATCCTGTGCGTCGTGGATTTCCGATGCGATCTTTTCCGCCCGCATCATCGAGGCGCGCAATTCGGCTAGGTCGGCTTCCTCGCCGGGCTGGGGATCGAGCTTCGTCAATTCGGCGACCGCGGCGCGTAGATAGTCGGCCTCGCGGCCCGCCGCTTCCACCTTGGCGCGGTGTCGCGAAAATTCCTGCTCGCAGGCCCGCCAGTGCCGCCATGCCTCGCCGGTCGCCCGGGCCGCGCCGAGATGGCCGCCAAAACTGTCCAGCAATTCGCGATGGGCACCGGGATCGACCAGGGCACGCTCGTCATGCTGGCCGTGGATCTCGACCAGCGCGTGACCGACGTCGCGCATCAGCGTCACGCTCGAAGGCTGATCGTTGACGAAGACGCGGGTACGGCCGTCTGCCGTCTGCACGCGGCGCAGGATGATGTCGCCATCGTCCTCGATGGCGTTGTCGGCAAGCAGCATGCGGGCAGGATGGTTGCGCGGCACGTCGAACACGGCGATGACCTGGCCCTGTGCCGCGCCATGCCGCACCAGCGAAGCGTCACCGCGGGCGCCAAGCGCCAGCGACAGCGCGTCGAGCAGGATGGATTTTCCAGCGCCGGTTTCGCCGGTCAGCACCGAAAGGCCGGACGAGAAGTCGATGTCCAGCTTCTCGATCAGAACGATATCGCGGATCGACAGTCTGGAAAGCATGGTGACGCGCCGCTCAGGCGCCGGTGATCAGCTTCCCGGCCTTGGCGATCCACGACCCGGCATTCTCGCGCGGCTCGAGCCCACCACTCTGCAGGAGCTTGTAGGAATCCTTATACCACACGCTGTCGGGATAGTTGGTGCCGAGCACAGCCGCGGCAGTCTGCGCCTCCGATGTCAGCCCCATCGCATAGTAGCTTTCGGTAAGGCGCGCGAGCGCCTCCTCGACATGGCGCGTGTTGGAATAGGTCTCCACCACGTTGCGGAACCGCTTGACGGCGGCGATATATTCACGGCGCTCGAGATAGTAGCGGCCGATCTGCATCTCCTTGCCGGCGAGCTGGTCGTTGGCGAAGCGGATCTTTTCCTTGGCGTCATCGACATACTCGGAATCGGGCCAGCGCGTCACCAGATCCTGCATCGTCTGCACGGTCTGACGCGCTTCCTTCTGGTCCTGGGTGACGTCCCTGATTTGCCGGTAGTAGCTCAGCCCGATGATGTACTGGGCATAGGCGGCGTCGTCGGTCGAGGGATAGAGCGTGAGATAGCGCTTGGCCGAACCGATCGCCTCGCTGTAGTTGCCTTGGCGATAGTCGGCAAAGGCGCCCATCACCATCGATTTGCGGGCATATTCCGAATAGGGATGCTGGCGGTCGACCGCACTGAATTTGCGGCTCGCCTCCTGCAGGCGCCCGGCATTCAGATTGGCGAGACCCTGATTGTAGAGAACGTCGGCCGGCTCGGTCTGCTCGACATAGGTCGACAGGTCGACATCCTTCTCGGACGACATGCAGGCCGACAGGAACAGCGATGGAACAACCACCGAAAGCGCCAGGAAAACAGACCGATGCGGCGCTTTCGATTGACCAATTCGCTTGAAAAACATGATTGGATTCCGCCCTTTCGGCGTCATTTCAGTCGTCATTCGCTCTGGGGCAGCAGCCATAAACCATAACCGCCGTGCCCGGCAACGCTATCCCCGGCCAATCGCACATTTTTGTGGCGGCTTGGCGCGGCCCGCGCACTTACATGATTTCGCCGGCCAATGATGCATTCCTGCAACACAGGCCGGCGGCTATAAAACCCGAAAAACGTTAAGAATCAGATCATCCAGGGCGCGTAAACGTGCGCATGGACGGCGCTCATATCGGCCGCACGACCGCGCTCGCGGCGTGTCGTCTCGACGATCTCGAACGCCGAACGGTCCGACAAAAGGCGGCGCAACGCTGCCGCGTTCAGCCTGTGGCCGCCGCGATACGAACGGAAGCAGCCAATGAACCGGGCGCCGGCCAGCGCCAGATCGCCCATGGCGTCCATCGTCTTGTGGCGCACGAACTCGTTGGGATAGCGCAAGCCTCCCATATTGATCACGCGGTTGTCGTCACCGATCACCAGCGAGTTTTCCAGCGAGGAGCCAAGCGCATAGCCGGCTGCCCACAGCCGCTCGACATCCTTCATGAAACCAAAGGTACGGGCCCGCGCGATATCGCGGCGGAAAATGTCGGCGTTCATGTCGGATGCGAAGAGCTGACGGCCGATCGCCGGGCTTTCAAAATCGATCTCGATCTCGAAGCGCGTGCCGTCATAAGGCCTAAACTCCGCCCAAGAGGCACCGTTCTCGATGCGAACCGGCTTGACGACACGGATATAGCGGCGCTTGACCGGCAGCGTGTCGATGCCCGCCTCGTCGATTGCCTCCACGAACGCCATGGCGCTGCCATCAAGGATCGGAACCTCGCGGCCATCGATCTCGATGACGACATTATCGATGCCGAGCCCGAAAAGCGTGGCCATCAGATGTTCGACGGTGGCGATATGCTCACCTGCCGGGTCGCCGAGCATCGTGCAGAGATCGGTGGCGCCGACTTCGGAAACGAGCGCACGGAACTCACGGCCCTCGCTTCCATTCGAAAGCTGGAACACGACACCCGTATCGGCGTCCGCCGGCAGGAAATGAACGGTAACGGAATTGCCGCTGTGAACGCCGGTACCCGTCAGCGTCGCACGCGATTTAAGTGTCGTCTGATAGTCGTGCAAAACAAACCCCTTAGCCCACACTGCCTACGTCCGCTTCATTAGCCCGAGGGCGCGGCTCTTTGATCGGCAGGCAGGGCAGTTCCCCCGAATCCCGGCAAACCGACATTGCTCGGGGCGAAGATAGTGGTCCGGCAAGAAGTCTCCAAATCACGGTTTCTTACTCACTGTAACCGCGAGCCGAAGCGGATCTGGTCTCGTAACACCCTGTTTTGCAACTGCTTTTAACGCTAACAGGCAAACAATCTCTTGTCTGCCTGTTAACAATTGTTACGGACCGTTAACAGGTCAATTGGCCTGGCGGCGCAGGAATGCTGGAATCTCCAGCTGATCGTCTTCCTGGACAGCCCTGCCCTGCGGCGTCAGCCGGCCTTGGTCGTCCAACTGGCCGCGACGCGGCGCGTAAAGCTGCGGATCCTGGCTGGCAAGGCGGCGCACTTCGGGTGCCGCCTGGCGCAGTTTCGGCTCGCGCGGCTGCGCCGGCTGCAGTCGTGCAGGCTCCTCTTCGCGGCGGGTAAGGCCGTTCGTCAGGCGCTTGAGCAGTCCCATCGGTCCGCTGTTCTCATGGTCGGCCGGGCGGCCCTTGGCTTCCACTTCGGCTTTCACCACCGGCGGGAAATCCTCGACGCGCGGCATGCGCTGGGGTGCTGCGGCTACCGGTTGAAGCATCTCGCGCTGTGGCGCAGGCTGCATCACTTGCTGAACCATTGGCTGCACCATCGGCTGCGGCTGAGCCGGCGGCGCCTGGAAGATCTTGCTCTGCGGGCGGAAATCTTCCGCCTGGGCGGCCGGCGCGGGACGCGCCATCGCCGCGGCATTCGCCTCGGCAAGCTGGATCGCCTCAGCTACAGGATCGGCGGCGCGTGGCTCGTAGCCTCCTTGCTGGACAGGCGCCGGACGGCTTTCCGTGACCGGAGCGGCCGGGCGGCTGACCGGCTTTGGCGGAGCCGTGCGGATGGCGATCGGCGCGGCGGCGATGTCAGCCGCCGATTTGTCGATGCCGGTAGCAACCACCGAGACGCGGATAACGCCTTCGAGATCCTCGTCGAACGTCGCACCCAGGATGATGTTGGCTTCCTGGTCGACCTCCTCGCGAATGCGGGTCGCCGCCTCGTCGACTTCGAACAGGGTCAGGTCGCGGCCGCCGGTGATCGAGATCAACAGGCCCTTGGCGCCCTTCATCGAAGTCTCGTCGAGCAGCGGGTTGGCGATCGCGGCTTCGGCGGCGGCCATGGCGCGGCCCTCGCCGGAAGCTTCGCCCGTCCCCATCATCGCCTTGCCCATCTCGCGCATGACCGAGCGGACGTCGGCGAAGTCGAGATTGATCAGCCCTTCCTTGACCATCAGGTCGGTGATGCAGGCGACGCCGGAATAGAGCACCTGGTCGGCCATGGCGAAAGCGTCGGCGAAGGTCGTCTTGTCATTGGCCAGCCGGAACAGGTTCTGGTTGGGGATGACGATCAGGGTGTCGACGCATTTCTGCAATTCCTCGATGCCCAGATCCGCCGTCTTCATGCGGCGCTGCCCTTCGAAATGGAACGGCTTGGTGACGACGCCGACGGTGAGAATCCCCTTCTCACGGGCAGCGCGTGCAACGACCGGCGCGGCCCCCGTGCCGGTGCCACCGCCCATGCCGGCCGTGACGAAGCACATATGGGTGTTGGAGAGATGATCGATGATCTCGTCGATGCATTCCTCCGCCGCCGCGCGGCCGACTTCCGGTTGCGATCCCGCACCCAGGCCCTCGGTGACATGCGCGCCGAGCTGGATCAGGCGATCCGCCTTGGACATGGTCAGCGCCTGTGCGTCGGTATTGGCCACCACGAACTCGACGCCGCGCAAGCCGGCGGTGATCATGTTGTTGACGGCATTGCCGCCGCCGCCGCCGACACCGAACACGGTGATACGCGGCTTGAGCTCGGTGATGTCCGGCTTCTGCAGATTGATGGTCATTGTCTCCGTCCTTTGCCTTTCCCGCCGCTTCGCCGCCGCGGCCGCCTATGGGGCTGTCCCCGTCAATTTAAAAACTGTCTCTCAACCACTGACTCATTCGATGCAGTTTTCCGCCCGTTCCGGTCATCCTGAGACCAGAAATTCCTTTCGCCGGATGGCTCTCGAAATTCGCCATCTGCGGATAGATCAGAAGCCCGACCGGCGTCGAGAAAGCCGGTCCCTTGGCCGCCTCGGGCAGCCCCGCCACGCCGAGCGGACGGCCAATGCGCACATTACGTCCGAGAATGCGGCGCGCCGCCTCGGGCAGGCCGGAAAGCTGGCTGGCACCGCCGGTCAGCACGACGCGCTTGCCGACGGCATTGCCGTAGCCGGATCTGTTCAGCCGATCACGCAACAGTTCGAGCGTCTCGTCGATGCGCGCCCGGATGATGCGTGTCATCACCGAACGCGGTATCTGCAGCGGCATCTCGCCATCCTCGCCGATCGGCTGTATCGAGACCAGATCGCGGTCGTCGGCACTGCCGGGCAGCGCCGAGCCATGCATCACTTTCAGCCTCTCGGCGGCGTCGAGCGAGGTCGACAGGCCCTTGGCCATGTCCAGCGTCACATGGTTGCCGCCGATGGCGATGGCGTCGCCATGGACGAACTTGCCTTCCGAAAAGACCGAGATCGTCGTGGTGCCGCCACCCATGTCAATGCAGGCTGCGCCCATTTCGAGTTCGTCGTCGACCAGTGCGGCAAGCCCGCTGGCATAGGGCGTCGCCACCATGCGCTCGACCGACAGGTGCGAACGGTTGATGCAAAGCTCCAGATTGCGCAAGGGCGCCGCGTCACCCGTCAGCACATGCATATCGACGCCGAGCTGGTCGCCAACCATGCCGCGCGGATCACGCACGCCGCGCTCGGCGTCCAGCGAAAAGCCGACGGGAAGCGAATGGATCACCTCGCGCTCGGCCCGGAGCGCCTGCTTGGCGCCGGCGGCAAGCACGCGCTTGATGTCGGCCTCGTCGGCCTCATGGCCACCGAGGTTGATGGTTGCCGAGAAGCTTTCGCTCTTCAGCCGACCGGCCGTCATGTTGACGATCAGTGAATCGACGGTCAGGCCGGCCATGCGCTCGGCGGCGTCGACGGCGAGGCGGATGGCGTGCTCGGCCCTGTCGAGATCGATGACGACGCCCGACTTCACACCTTGCGATTTCTGGTGGCCGATGCCGATCACCTGGATGCGATGCGAGCGCCCGCGCAGCAGATTGCCGTCCTCGCGTGGCTTGAGCTTGGCCACCACGCAGCAGACCTTGCTCGAGCCGACATCCAGCACCGTCATGATGCCGGATCGGCGCGACGAGGCATCGCTGTTGCCGCCAAGCCAGCTCATATTTTCGTCTCCGCCTTGCGCTTCGGCATTTTCGGCTTTTCGTTGAGCGCGGCCTGGCGCTGCGTCGCCGCCTCCGGCGTCAGCTGGACGACGAGGCGATCGGAAAGGCGCATGTCGACGGCGGCGATGTCGCGCGTCAGCAGCCCGTTCTCGTGGTCCATCCTGACTAGATCGGCGATCGCCTGGTCCTCGCCATCCTCGGGAAGCTTGACCGTGATGCCGTTCTCCAGCTTCAGGTCCCAACGCCGTTCGCCGATGCGAATATAGCCTTTGACCCGCGCAGCAAGCTCTGGATATTTCTTGACCCTGGCCAGGAAATCCGGCGCCTTGGCCGGCGCGCCAGTGCCGACGATCAGCGGCAGCAGCGCCTGCTTGCCGCCGGAGAATGGCGCGATCACGGCGCCGGACCGCTCGATCACGGAAAGCTCGCTGCCCTGCTGCCAGAGCGCGAAAGGCTCTCGCTCCTCGATGCGCACCTCCAGCGTGTGCGGATAAACCTTGCGCACCGCCGCAACCTCGACCCAGGGCAGCGTGGCTATGCGTTCTCGCGCGGCTTCGACATCGAAGCCGATCAGCGACGTCCAGCCATCGAGCTGCATCCTATCGAGAATATCGATCTCGGAGGTTGCGCGGTTGCCAACGACCTTGATCTGGTCGACGGCAAACCCGGTGCGGGCGGTGATGCCCTGGACGATGCCGTCGACATGTCCGCCGAGATAGGCGCCATAGGCACTGCCCGATACGAGCAGCGCCGCCGACAGGATGGCCGCGGAAAACGGCGGCACCTCGAAGTCGTCCTCGCCCAGACGCGCCAGCACGCGCGCCGGCCGGCGAAGCAGACGCGGCAGCACGAAATGGTCGAATGACAACGACACACCGAACAGCGTCGGCCCGGCCGCGCCCTTCCCCTTGCCCTGTCCCCACCTCAACGCAGACACGAAGCGTCCTCCACCATCCAACTCAACAAATCGCCGAACGAGTGTCCCGCCTGCGCAGCGATTTCAGGCACCAAGGATGTCGGCGTCATGCCCGGCTGAGTGTTGACTTCGAGCCAGACAATTTCGCCGTTCTCGGAGTGTCGATCATCATAACGGAAGTCCGACCGGGAAACGCCCCGGCAGCCAATAGCTTGGTGAGCCTTGAGCGTCAGTGTCTGTATTTTTTGGTAAATATTCGGTGAAATTTTTGCAGGGCATTCGTGTTTTGATCCGCCCGCGACGTATTTTGAATCATAGTCGTAGAAGGAATGGCCGGTCGGAATGATCTCGCAGACACCGAGCGCCACGTCGCCCATCACCGCGCAGGTCAACTCCCGCCCGTGCACATAGCGCTCCACCATGACGGTATCGCCATACTTCCAGTCGGACGAACCGATGACCTGCGGCGGATGCGACTGGCCTTCGTGCACGATGACGACGCCGAAGCTCGACCCTTCATTGACCGGCTTGACGACATAGGGCGCCTTCATCGGGTGCTTGTTCTGGATGTCGAAGCGATTGACCACCTTCGATTCGGCAACCGGGATGCCGACAGACTTGGCGATCTTCTTGGCCTGCTCCTTGTTCATCGCCAGCGCCGAAGCGAGCACGCCGGAATGGGTGTAGGGAATGGCAAGATATTCGAGGATGCCCTGGATGGTGCCGTCCTCGCCGAAAGGGCCGTGCAGCGCATTGAAGGCAACATCAGGCTTGAGCTCGGCCAGCACCGATCCGACATCGCGCGAGACGTCGACGCGAGTGACCTGGTAGCCTTCCTTCTCGAGCGCATCGGCACAGGCATTCCCCGAAGACAGAGACACGGGCCGCTCGGACGAGAATCCACCCAGAAGGACGGCCACGTGCTTGCTTTTCATTTCCCGTCATTCCCTCTCACGGCGGGCCCTCTCACGGCGGGTCTGCATCTCACACGACCCGGAAAGGGCCACACACTCAAACGCTCGGAGCAGTCTCTGCTCCCATGATTTTCGCAACATCGCTTCCAGAGTCTCCCGTAGGTTGCCCCCGGACGGAAAACGCTGGTAACGCGTCGAAACGACTCAAATCAGGAAACGCTTCAGGGCAGAGAATCAGAGAGTTGATTCGCTGGCAAGTCCTTACGATTCCGAGAGATTCACTTTCCGCAAAAACGGCAGCGAAAACTGTGTTGTGAGTCTTTACAGCAACTGTCCCAGGAACTCCTGGACCTCGTGCCCCGGCCGGAAATTGCCGATGCGCTTGATTTCCCAATGCAGCCGGATGCCCGAGTTTTCGAGCACACGCGTGCGCACCGTCTCGCCAAGATATTCGAGGTCGTAGCCGGTCGCGGTTCCCGTGTTGATCATGAAGTTGCAATGCATCGGCGACATCTGCGCGCCGCCGATCATCAGTCCCCGACACCCCGCCCTGTCGATCTCCTTCCAAGCCGAGGTGCCCTCCGGATTCTTGAAGGTCGAGCCGCCGGTCTTTTCGCGGATCGGCTGCACGGTCTCGCGATGGTGCTGGACAGCATCCATCGCCGCCTTGATCGCGGCCTTGTCTTCCAAAACGCCTTCGAGCACGGCCGATGTGAAGATCAGCCCGGCGGGTGCTGCCGAATGGCGATAGGCGTAGCCCATATCGGTGTTGCTCAGCGTATGCACATTACCCTTGCGGTCGAGCGCCCGCACCTCGACGACGCGCTCGCGCGTCTCGGCGCCATTGGCGCCGGCGTTCATCCTCAGCGCGCCGCCAATGGCGCCCGGAATGCCGTGGTAAAAATCAAAGCCGCCGATACCGGCCTGGTAGGCAACGGCCGCAACGCGCTTGTCGGGCGTGGCAGCCCCCGCCTTGATCGTGGTCGGCGCAATCACTTCGGCTTCGCCAAAGCCCTTGGCCGAAAGCCGGATGACGAAGCCCGCAATGCCGCCGTCGCGGACAAGCAGGTTCGAGCCGACGCCGACGATAGTCAGCGGTATCTCTTCGGGCACCGCTCTAAGGAACGCGGCGAGATCGTCCTCGTCGGCCGGCTGGAACAGTGCGTCGGCAAGTCCGCCGGCGCGAAACCAGGTGATCTTGTCCATCTCGGCATTGGGCGTGATGCGGCCGCGCAGGCCGGCAAGCCGGCCGCCAAGCTTGTCGATCAATGCCTGGCCGCGCATCATGAGGCCGTCCCGCCGAGTTCCTTGGGTAACGCGTAAGCCCATTGCGTGATGTTGCCGGCGCCGAGGAAGACGATGAAATCGCCCGGTTTCGCCAGGTCGCGGACAACAGGCGCAATCGCCGCGGGACCTTCGATGTAGCGCGCGTCGCGATGGCCGCCGGCGCGGATGCGCGACACCAATGCGTCGGACGTCACCCCGTCGATCGGCTCTTCGCCTGCCGCGTAGACCGGCGCCACCATCACTGTGTCGGCATCGTTGAAGCAGACGGAAAACTCGTCGAACAGATCATGCAGCCGGGTAAAGCGGTGCGGCTGGGCAATGGCGATGACGCGGCCCTTGGTGGCATCGCGCGCCGCCTTCAGAACCGCCGTGATCTCGACCGGATGGTGACCGTAATCGTCGAATATTTCGACGCCGTTCCACGAACCGGTACGGGTGAAGCGCCGCTTGACGCCGGCGAAGGACGACAGGCCCTTCCTGATTGCCTCGGCCGAAAGCCCGAGCTCATGCGCGACGGCGATCGCCGCGGTCGCATTAGAGACATTGTGACGGCCGGGCATCGGCAGGCGCAGGCCCGATATCGTCGACTGGCCGCGGGTCTTGCGGTCGCGGATCACCACGTCGAATTCCGAGGTCGGGCCGTCCATCCGGTGATTGGTGAAACGCACATCGGCCTGCGCATTCTCGCCATAGGTGATGACGCGCCGGTCCTCGATGCGGCTGACCAGCGCCTGCACCTCCGGATGGTCGGTGCACATGACGCCGAAGCCGTAAAACGGCACGTTCTCGACGAACTGGCGAAAGGCTTCGCGCACCTTGTCGAAGGAGCCGTAATGGTCGAGATGCTCGGGATCAATGTTGGTGACGACGGCAATCTCTGCCGGCAGCTTCAGGAACGTGCCGTCGCTCTCGTCGGCCTCGACCACCATCCATTCGCCGTCGCCCATGCGGGCGTTGGTGCCGTAGGCATTGATGATCCCGCCATTGATCACGGTCGGATCAAGCCCGCCAGCTTCGAGCAGCGTCGCCACCATCGAGGTCGTCGTCGTCTTGCCATGCGTGCCGCCGATGGCCACCGCCTGGCGGAAGCGCATCAGTTCGGCCAGCATCTCGGCGCGACGGACGATGGGAAGCAGTTTCTCGCGCGCGGCCTTCAGCTCCGGATTGGATTTCTTGATCGCCGTCGAGACAACAACCACTTCGGCATCGCCGATATTATCGGCGTGATGGCCGACAAAGCACTCGATGCCCTTGTCGCGCAGCCGCTGCACATTGGCGCTGTCGGCCTGGTCGGACCCTTGCACCTTGTAGCCGAGATTGTGCAGCACCTCGGCGATGCCGCTCATGCCGATACCGCCGATGCCGATGAAATGCACAAGGCCGATCGTCTCCGGCATCTTCATGCGTGCGTCTCCTTCCTGAAGTCCGATACGCTTTTCTTCGACGCAATAGCCTCTGTCAGATCGGCGAGCAACCGTGCCGCGTCCGGTTTTCCGGCCGATTTCGCCGCCGCGGCCATTGTGGTCAGCCGCTGTGGATCCTCCATCAGCGCCCCGACGAGCACAGCGATACGCTCGGACGAAAGCGAAGATTGCTGATGCACTTCGGCGCCGCCTGCCGCGGCCAATGCCGCGGCATTGGCCGCCTGGTCGTGGTCGAGCGCGTGCGGATAGGGCACCAGCAGCGCCGGCCGGCCGATCACCGCGATTTCCGATACGGTCGATGCACCGGACCGCGACATCACCAGATGCGCCGCCGCGATGCGCGCCGCCATGTCGGTGAAGAAGGGTGACACCTCAGCCTCGACGCCAAGGGCGGCATAGGCCGCCTTCACCCGCTCGACATCGTCGGCGCGGGCCTGCTGCGTGATATCAAGCCGCTTGCGTTGTGCGTCGGAAAGCAGTCCAACCGCCGCCGGCACGACATCGGAAAAGAACTGTGCGCCCTGGCTGCCGCCGAACACCAGAAACCGGAAGCGCTGGTTTCCGGTCGAGGCCGTGTAAGGCGTCTTTGCCGCCTCCAGCACTTGCGGCCTAACCGGATTGCCTGTGGTCACCGTCTTGGCGCCTGCAGCGCTTGAATCTTCCGGCAAAAACCCGCCGGCGATGGCATCGACGCGGCCGGCGAGCGCCCGGTTGGCGCGCCCCATCACCGCATTCTGCTCGTGGATCAGCGTCGGCACCTTGCGCCGCGTCGCCGCATAGAGCGGCGGCAGCGTCGGATAGCCGCCGAAACCGACCACGACGGCGGGCTTGATCCGGCCGATGACGGCGGATGCCTGCCGCACGCCGCCCCAGATTTTCCAGAAGGCGGCGAGCACCGCAAAAGGATTTTTCGAGCCGATGGTTGCCGACTGGATCGGATGGATGCCTGCGGCCGGAAACTGGCCGGCAAAACGCTCGGCGCGGTCATCGGTGGCCAGATGCACCGTCCAGCC
>NZ_RZTI01000045.1:0-41785 GCF_003997275.1 Mesorhizobium sp. M6A.T.Ce.TU.002.03.1.1 | reverse complement strand
CATTACCGACCTGATCGGATTGCGGCTCGTTCTTTTCGAGAGCGCTCTGATATTTCCGCGTGAACTTCGTGATCGACTCCTCCCGGTCCTTGATGCGGCCGGTAGCGGCCGCCACCGCAAGATCGCCATGGGCGAGAAGTGAGCTGAGCAGGGTGAGGAAGGCGTCCTTCGCCTGCTCAAGGCGCTGTGCGTTGTCGTTGTAGTAGTTGCGGAATGCGGCCTTCTCGGCGTCAAAATCAAGTGACGGCATGCTGATTGTTCCCCCGGCTGCACTAAAGCCTGCCAGCAGCCGCCAGCAAAGCGATTTTTCGGAACCTTACCCCGGGATCGATTTAGCCGTTTGTCCGCTGCGGTGGGCTCGCGCTACGGCAGCTCTTGAGAAGGCGCTCCCAAAAGCCGCTGCTCCGCTTGCGTGAAAACGGGACGTCCGAGTAGTGGCTTGGCGATGCCCGTAGTTGGCACGACCTGTTCGTTCACGGCAGATGAGCCGAACGGCAACTTTCCACACCCCGAGCGGCTGTTGTTGTTGTTGTTGGGTATCAAGCGTCATGCGACTTGAGCCGCTTTAGCCGGATACGGACCGGCCTCCTCAGTCGTACCAAATACATGTGGCTACCCCGAGGCGATTCGCAGCGGCCTCGACGAGTTCGCGCGCTGACGGACGAACGTACCTAGGCGCAGCTCGAAATAGAAAGGCCGTTAGTGTCGTGCCGTTGGTTCCGTAAGATCGTTCGAACAGAGCACCAAGTAGCGACTTCCAGTCGTCAGCTCGCCCCCACGCCACAAATGCGCCGTCGGAGAAACGGAAGCCGTGAGGCTTTATGAAGCTCTCCGCGACGTCCTGGCGGTGTCGCTGTAGGATGCGCAATACCTGGCCTTCATGCAGGTTGAGCTTTTGGCGGCTGAAGCCTTTGAGGAGCGTGTCCTTGATATAGACCCTTACAGATCGAGCATCCATGTGGGCGGCGAGAGTTCGGCCGATATCGCTGTCGGTCCATTGCTGATAATGGCGCGCTTTCTCCGATTGGGTGAGAGAATCCCACTGGAGGCGGTCTGCCGTTTGCCAAAGGCGCTCCCTGATCGCGTCTCGGATCTCCCTCGGGACGGTCAATGCACGCCCCCTCGCGGAAGCGTGTTCGGATATTCGAAGCTGGGCAAATCTAACGTGGGATCCCCCTCTCGAAGCAAGAGTGACGCTTGGTCCTTGACCCATTCCATCAGGAAGGAGCCTGCGGACCGATCCGCGAATTCGATGAGATGGCCGCCCAATGGCAGCTTCTCGGTCGGCGCGTTTAGTCCCGCCATTCGTTCCAGTTCGGTGACTTCGGCAATGCGGCGCAGGTCTGTTACGAAATCAAGGATAACCACCTTGTCCTTGCCTGGCTTTATGCGAAGACCGCGGCCCAGTTGCTGCACGAAAATGCGACGGCTGTGGGTCGCGCGCATGAACGCGATCAGATCAACGTCGGGTACATCGACGCCCTCGTTGAATAGATCGACGGTACAGAGGACATCAATGGTACCCCTCTTAAATTGCGACATCAGCTTGTCTCGCTCGCGAGCTGGCGAGGCTCCGAACATCGCTTCAGCCCGGAAGCCGAACAGGCGGAGCATCGCAGTGAAGTGCTCCGCGTGATCGACGCTCGGCGAGAAGACTAGCGCGGACTTGCGGTTCTCCTGCTTGAAGACGTCGGCGAAGATGCGAGCCGCTTCTTCGTCGCGGGTGGGAATAATCAGCCGCCGGTTCAATTCAGTCAGCGTGTAGCCATAGGCCGAGGCGTTCTGAATAAATTCCCAGTCAATGTTATCAGCAAGCAGCCGATAATCGACCTCGCTCAAATAACCAAACTTCAAACCCTCAGCGATGCCAACGCGAGAGAGAGATTGGCCGACCACGCTATCAATGTCGAATTCGTCGCCGCGCCATGGGGTGGCAGTCACGCCAGCGAGCCGCTTAGGAGCGAGTTTATGCAACACCTCCTGATATGTCCGTGAACCGATGTGATGCGCCTCGTCCACGAAGACAGCGTCAAATTCCGGCAGCTTCTCAATCCGGCTGTGAACCGTCTGAACCGTCGCAAATGTGACTCCCTCCCAGTAGGCAGGTTCCTCTTCCGGCGCGAGAAGATGTGTGGCGACGTTCTTCGGCAGCTGCGCCCAGAACCCAATTTGGAGCTGGCGAACAAGTTCACGCTTGTCGGCGATAACTAGGATGCGTTTGTTTTCTAGGGTGCCGGCGTCAAAAAGGCGCGATGCGACCTCGGCCATCACGACCGTTTTTCCTAGCCCCGTCGCCAGGACAAGTTGGCCTCGACCTGTCTCCTCCAGCGCAGCAAAAAGACGATCACAAGCATAGTCCTGATAGGGTCGTAATTCCCTGCGAGTTGGCGGCAGATCGGGTACGCTCGCCATAATCTGCATAAGTTTGTTTGGGCTGAGCAGCTCGACCTTGAACCCAAGTTCCTTTACACGGGCCAACTCGTCGATAAGGGCTTTGCCTGGCGCGCGGCTGGTCGCCAGAGCCATGCGATGGGCCTCGTAAAATCGGCCAGCCGCGAGCACCTCCTCGACCGCCGCTTTCGGGGGTGATGAGGTGCTCGTGAACTTACACTGGACAACCCAAACTTGGCCGGCCTTCACGCCCACGACATCGGCGCCCATGTCGCCGGTGCCACCGACGATGCGGACATCGTCGAACCCCGCAAACATAAACGCTCTTGCGACGTCGCGCTCAAAAGCCTGCCATGGACCGTCAAGCAGGCGGCGCTCATCGAGGAACGGGTGGCTCACAGGATTTCCCGGTCAGGACGTAGGAGACTGACGGACATCAATCCTCGGACCAGTTCCTCCTTGCGAATGTCGCCTAGAATTGTGCTGTCAGCCTCCGCGAGCCAAGAGGCGTCCGAGACGAGCGACTTCGCTCGGTCGATGACTTGCTGTTTAGCGCGCTCGGTAAGCTGGGCGTCACCATAGTCAAGCGAGGAATAGGGTGTGTCCCAGAACGTTCCGTCGAAGACGAGCTTCGGGAACGCCTCGATAATCTGCCCGAGGATCGTCACAGGTGCGGCGGTGAGAAACGAGCCGTCCGCGATTGGAGCTGCGGGCGCGATACCTTTTCGAGCTAATGCTCGCATGACATCAGACCGTTGCTCAACAGTGAGGGCATCGAACAGCTTGCTGGTTTCAGTACCCGGCATGTTGTGGAGAATCGCTCTAGCCAATGTGGATAGCGCATCGCTCGCGTCCAACGCGATCATTCTAGCGTCCAAGCTTGCCGTCTGGGCGTAGTGCTCACGATAGTAACCTAGCAGCGCGGCATTGGAAGGCGCTACTTTCGCGGTCCGCAGATACTCGCCGGTGAGAAACGAGAGTTCGATGAGAAGCGCGTCTAGAGGTTCGAGCGTGATGGAACGAAACACATCGGCTCGCGGCTTGAACAAGAAATGATAGGTCCTGGTCACCACCTCGCCCATAACGAGACTCCAGGCGGCGTCAGTGCCGATGTCTGGATCATGCGCGACGCACTCAAACGCCCTAACGGTGAAGGTCTGACCAGCTGGGGCGTAGACGTAAGTTCTGGATAGGCTCGGAGCCTCGCGCCGTTGCGCGCGATAGTCTGGCGAGGGTGGTGGCGCGACCTGTGGCGCTTCCGCTTGTGGCTGCTCAGGCTCATCGAGCAAGCCTTCCGGCAGCTCATCGTCATCAATACTTTCGTCACCCGGGGTGCCGGATGTTGTAAGCAGCCGCCGCTCGGCCTCCTCGATGAGGCGCCACCAATGGGTATCCTCCTGATAATCGGGATGTCCGTCATAGAACTTTTGAGAGAGTTCCTTGGCGATCCCATTGTCGGGGACCGCCAGAAGGCGCCTCCAACCGCCAGCGACGCTGCTATGCGGCCTTATTCGGCGGAACGCTCGATAAAGCTTGAAGAGAGGACTGCTGTTGTTGGTGTGCCCGAGTTCTCGAGCCTTCTCTGGACGTAGCGGCCCTTCGCCCCGGATGAGCTTCACCATCTCATCCCAAGCCGGGTCAGTCCTGTCGAAGCGTTCCTTGGCGAAATTCACCCGGCAGTGATCAATGTGGATTTCGCCCACAAACCGACCGCGTCGGCTCGGGTCATCGATCGGGTATTCAGGCTCCTCACCGTTGTCGCCGCGCCAGATGAAGAGGTCTTTGCTGCTGAGTTCGATCTTCCGTCCGTTCCGGATGAAATCGAGGCCGAAGTCGACGGTATCCGCATAGCGTTGAAGGCCGATCCAACCATGTACACGCCGTGTTCGTCTCTGCAGAGTTCCCTCGCCTCCACACACTGGGCACACCTCGGGCGCGGTAGTCGGGATTGCGACCCAGTTCATGCAGGATATGCAATGGTGGCGGTCGCCGAGAGGATAGTTGAACGTTTGGACAGCGAGCACCTCGCCAAGGTCGGGCAACTCGGTTGATCGAGTTTCCCCCCAAAGACAAAACGGGCGGGATTGGACCACGCGGTTATTTAGATACAGCTTGAACTCAATTGGGTGGCCATTAGGTCGGAGCATCGCGGCATAAGCTTGCGACAGCCTCTTTCTGAGCTGTGATTGATTGCCGGACTTCGCAAGCCATTGGCGCTGCGTCGGCTTAAGCCGACGTATGATAATCTTCGTTCCGTGGACAGACGTGTCGGGCTTCGGCGTAGTCAGCAACGGGGTGCGAAAATTCCCCTGACGCTGCAGGCGATCGAAGTCGATCTCAAGACCATGCCACTCAGAATCGCCGGCCTGGGTCGTCCACACTTGAGTGGTTAGGCCTAAGCGCGCGGTTGCAATGTTGAACCCCATTCCGAAAAGACCGAGATTGTCGGTTGGATTGTTGCCCGACCAACCCGCCTTCACGGCTTTCTCGAGATTCTCGGTTGTCATTCCCGGGCCGTTGTCGACGATCTGAACGACGGCCTCCTCTCGGTCAGCTTCCGGAAGGGTGACCTGCACGACGGGATCACCTAAACCCTCGCCACGTCGCTTCGCGTGAAGAAAGCCGTCAATCGAATTATCCACCAACTCACCAATGCACCGCCACTGGTCGAGGTTGATCTCGCCGAGCATCGGGAGAACACGCGGCGAAGGGGCGAGATCAAACTCCCTCGTGCCGGCGGTCTGAGGTATTGCTTGCGTCATCGTCCCCCCCTCGATTCGATAGTGCGTGTCCACCGTAGATGATACAAGTTACCGGGGCGATGATGAAAGAGCGACAAACAGAAGATCTCGAGGCCTTCCTGGTGCGGATGCAGCCGACGCTAAGCGCGGCGTTGTCCAGACTGGCCGACACAAGCTTTCGATCCGATCCAATCGGAGGCACGAAGTATTCACGCGCGACCAGCATTATTAGTTCAGCCTATAAGCGACATGGCCAGATCCTGGGCCGCGCGCTGCTCGAGAGATTGAAGGATTGCGGACGTCTCCAAGTATGGACCGAGGACGAATTCAAACTCGGCCCAGCTTCCCGACTTGAACTGCAGAAAGCCAGACCGCCCGCCTCCTATAGGGAGATGTCGATGTCATATGGCGAGTACGATCAAACCATACCGGTTGATCTTCTCGTTTTCGACAACGCTAATGGCATCATCGGGTCGTACAATGTGAAACGTGGCAACGGCGCATATGATGCTGGGAAAAAGCGCCTGATCCTGAACGAGCTTCTGCGCACCCAGATGCATCTCAGAGATTATGCCCGTTCGATGGGGATCCCGGCGCGTGGTGCCGCCGCCTACATCGTGTTCTACTATGGGCTACGATCGATCCCCGAACCATTCTCGTTGGTAGGAGATGACCTCGATCAGCACTTCGATTTTCCTGTTCAGGCCGCGATTGAGGCGGTTAATGCTCGATTCCGCGATGAGCTCTACGCCTTGATCGAGCATGGAGCTGTCTGATCGAAGATGCAGCGCTTACAGGTCTGAGATTCCGGCCGACTCACGTGATATTTTCCCGGTCACGGAGGAATGGCTGAGAAACCCGGGCTCGTAATCCGTGCTTCGCTCCAGCACCTTGCGGCACCGCGGTATCCAGACAAGACGCGTGTCCTGAACCAGCGGCTTTCGCCAGATGATCCAGGCGTATCCGGTGGCGGTGGACGCCTTTGGGTCCAACCGCCCCTTTACCATCGGCACTCGCTCAGAGAATTGAGCGACCATTGTTGGAGAGAATTTGGAGAAGACCCGCTGGTGTCGACCAATGCTCTCGAGAAAGACGGTGCGCACGAGAAGGGCGACGCCGACGCGCGCGATTTGGTGAGCGTGCAGAAAGAAGTCCTCAGCTAAGCGAAAGGGCGGATTGGTGATTACCCAGTCGGTGATCGGGCGGCTTTCAATTGAAAGAAAATCGCGGCGATCGCCGTATCCGTAGCCGCCGATGTCGCTCACCTCCAGTGTACGAAAGTAGGGTCTCAGCGCTTCAGCCATGTGGCCGCGTCCGCACGCGGGTTCGAGACAACTCATCGACCCTACTTCATCAACTCCAAGCACATGCTCGATGAGCGCCCGAGTGGCCCACGGTGGGGTGGGAAAATCGTCTAGACTATCTGCGGCCTCGTACCTTTGGGCCATGACCGCATGGGATTTGTTTTGGGTAACGTTCATTAGATCGCTCTAGCGCCCGCCTGGTCCATGTTCACAAGTGATTCAGGCGAAATCGCAATACCGACCGGAGAACAACCCGGCGGCGACGCATTCCTGAAGATCATAGACGGGAGTGAATGGTAGTTAATGTAACTCATGCTCGGCCGGCATGGGCGTTCGCTCGATCCAAATGTTCGCGAACTGACGAAGCCACTACGTAGGCGAGGTCGACCGGAACAGCGTTGCCCAGTTGACGCATCGTCTCGCTCCAGGAGCCGTGAAACACGTAGTCGTCCGGGAATGTCTGCAGCCGCGCGCTCTCGCGCACCGTGAAATAGCGAACCGAGCCGTCGGGACGGCGCAGCATGTTCTCGCCGCCGGGTACCCCATGAACGCCTGCCTTCAAGGTCTTGGCGGGTTCGTCAAGCGGGCTTCCGGTATGCCCTTGGTACGAGCGGGCGCCGACTTGCAAGCGGTGGTCCTTGAACCCGTGCGCCGCCCGTGGCGACAGTTCGGGATCAGGCAGTCCGATCAGCGCGTCGCGGGTGGTTGTCCAGGGAAGCGTGGCGGGTCTAACGGCAATCGCCTCAGCAGCGCGTACTGCAGGCTCGTCGGCCAGGCGATGGCACTTAGCTATCTCATGCCGATCCCAATAGTCGCCGCCTCGATGCTGATCCCATAGAAGCGCGTCACGGGAATGCGTCTCGCGCGGGAACGACCATTCAACGCCCAGGTCCGAGCGAAACCCAACGAAGAAGACGCGCGCACGCTTTTGCGGCACACCGTAATTGGCCGCATTGAGCACTTTTGGCGGGAGCACTCGGTAGCTCAGCCCCGAGGACCGGCTCGAGGTGTGGTGCTGTTCTAATCGGGCGCGATGATCAAGCCATGTCTCATCGCCACGAAACACGATTTCGGGATACGTGAGTTGGAGGAAAATGTAGCTGAAATAAATCGCGAACGTCTCACGAGTGAGTCCCTTCACATTCTCAAAAATAAACGCTGACGGCTGGGTCTCGCGCACGACGCGCACCGCTTCTGGCCACATGTCGCGATGATCATGCTGCGCGCGATGCCTCCCTCCCAGTGAGAAGGGTTGGCAGGGCGGGCCACCCGTCACCAGATCGATGCCGGCGAGACCCTCGAACGAGAAACTGCGAACATCGCCCTCGCGCGGCTCCGGCCAGTGACGTACTCCATCGGAGCCCTGCGCGCGGTTCTCGCGAATGGTGTCGCAGCACCAGCGGTCCCATTCGACAACCTCGATCGGCTTGAACCCCGCGCGGCTAACGCCTAATCCAAGGCCTCCGGCGCCGGCGAAAAGCTCAATCGCCTTCATCAATCCCCTCGACAAACCAATAAAGTCGGTTTCCTAATTGTTCTCTATCCTTCATCCTGCATTCCCAGACAAGCAGGACATGCCACCCAAGCGTTTTAAGTTGCGAGATATTTTCTGCGTCGCGTGCGCGGTTACCCTCCAGCTTCGGCACCCAGAAGTCCAGCCGACTCTTCGGCAACCGCGCCAGCCGGCACGCTGGGTCGCTGTGGCGGTGCCAGAAACAGCCGTGTACGAATATCGCGCGTTTGCGACTTCGAAAGACAATGTCGGGATTGCCGGGTAGGTCACGTGCATGGAGGCGATATCTGTATCCCATGCGCCAGAGTAGCTGCCTGACAATCAGCTCGGGCTTAGTGTCCACGCCGGTGACTCTCGCCATGCGCTGACTTCGTTCGAGAACGGTAAGGGTGTCGGTCACTACACGAGCATAAAGAAAGTTGATCTCGCGTGTCTAGGGTTGGCTCGCCGCAGATGGCTGCAACTGTGAGCCGGAATCGATCAACGGGGCACCTGCAGAGCTTTGCGCTTAACAGGGATCGGCGGTTTTTGCGATTTCGTCGTTCTAAAGATGGGTGATAACCGGGGTCGTCCCAGTCGCAGGTATTGATGCCGGATCGATCGAGCCTTGCACCAAGTGGTTGAAGACGGTTGTGTCGAGCATCACTTTCAGGGGGGGCGGTTACCCTGGCGGTTACCCTAGAGCGTTTTCGGGGTTACACCTCCGAACCTGCTCTCCTTCTAACTACTTGTGACTGTTTGGTGGAGCCAATCGGAATCGAACCGACGACCTCTTGATTGCCATGCAACTGTACTGTTGACGATCCGTAGTTCCTGGCCCCGCGCCTTTTGCGAGGGCCCTTCCTGCACCGAGCAGGCTGGCTATTTGCTGGACCACGGCAATTGGGGCTTGCGCATGAAGTATTGCGATCTGGTCATGAAGGGCGGCATCACGAGTGGGCTCGTGTATCCAAACGCCGTTCTCGCCCTCACCCAGCAATTCCGCTTTAAGAATATTGGCGGCACTTCAGCTGGCGCCATCGCGGCGGCGATCACCGCTGCGGCTGCCTATGGCGATCGGCAAAAGCGGAGCTCAGAGTTGCCAGGAGTCGGCTCTCCCAAGATTGGCTTCGCCGGCCTTGAAGGCGTCGCCAAGAAGCTCACGGCGGAAGGGTTCATCTTTGGACTCTTCCAGCCAGCGGCCGGCGCACGCAACGCTTATCGCTTGCTTGTCACGCTGACCGGCGAAGGTTCGCAGCTGATGAAAGCCGCCACAATGCTTTTGGCGGTCTTGATAATAGCGCCAATTGAAGCCGTGCTCACACTCGCGATCTTTCTCGGCCTGGGCCTCTGGATCGACGGCCTCCCAGGGGTGTGGTCAGCGGCAGTGCCAGCGGCGCTCTGCGCTTACGCGGCTGCCGCGGCGTTTGCGGTTTTGCGCATTGCACGGGTCACGCGACGAAACCTTCTTGGCATATGCAACGGCATGCCCTCGAAACCGTGGCTCGGTAACTCGCATCCCGCGCTCACGGAGTGGTTGCACGAGGCCATTCAGGAGCTGTCCGGCAAACCCACGAATGAACCGCTGACCTTCGCCGAGCTTTGGGCCGCCCCCAGATATGACGACGAGCCGAAGTCGGAACAGGCGATCTCGCTACAGATGATATCGACCGACGTGTCGCACCATGAGCCCCGAAGCATCCCCTTCGAGAACGCCCGCTTCTGGTTCCGCCAAGACCAGTTTGAGATGCTGTTTCCAAAGTCGGTGATTGCAGCAATGATCCGCGGCAAAGCGCCGACGACCATTGGCGAAGACGAGTACTTTGAGCTGCCCCACGCAGGTGCTCTTCCAGTGGTCGTAGGCATGCGCATGAGTTTGAGCTTCCCGCTACTCATCAGCGCCGTCCCTCTTCACGAAGCGCAGTACCGACGGCATGAAAGTGCTGCCGACGACGTCGCGCCCAATCAGAATTCCCAAGACTCCGTTCTTTCGACTGCAGAGGCGCTCACAACGGGAGGGACGCCTGGAGGCGCAGGAGCCAGATCATTCCGTGTATGCTGGTTCTCCGACGGCGGCATCAGCAGCAACTTCCCCATACATCTGTTCGACGCAGCGCTGCCTCGCTGGCCGACCTTCGCTATTAACCTGGTCGGCACTAGGGAAAACGAGGGCCGCAGCAGTACTGAGGTCTTTCTGCCAAGCGAAAACAATCAGGGCTGGCAGCAAAGCTACAACTCGATAGCTGCTCCGTCTGCCGCGCGAGAGTTGTCGAACTTTCTCTTCGGCATCATCGCGACGATGCAAAACTGGCGCGACCTTCTTCAGTCCCGAGCTCCTGGTCACCGCGACCGGATCGCCCACGTGCCGCTGTCATCGGAAGAAGGGGGGCTGAACCTGAACATGCCACAGTCCGTGCTGGATTCGGTGGCCGCAAAGGGTACGGCTGCCGGCGGCGTCTTCTCACGCTTTTCGTTCGACAACCACTATTGGGTACGCTGGCGCAACGTAGCGGCAGCACTGCAGCGATACATCATACAAGTGGCAGAAAATGCCAAGTCTACGGTTCCCGACTATGCCGGCGCCCACTCGATGGCAGAGAGCGGCAACCCGGAGCCACCGTCCTACCAGTTTAGGTCGCAAGATCGTCAGGCGGCGGCCGAAGCTCTGTTGAAATCTCTGGAGGAAAATGGGGCTGAGTGGTCAGATCTTGGGCCAGACCTGACAATAGGAGCCCCTCGCCCGCTACCCCAGCTTCGGATCACCCCAACATACTGATGAATGGCGATCTACCGATGGGCCATCCCAATCTCCCAGTGGGCTTCAGGCTTGGGCCTGCAACTAGAGATCGACGGGAGAGCACAGCACATGGTGGATGAGTACCGCTTTTGGCGTCCCTGCGCTTTGACATGAAGGGCGGCAATGGTGCAGCCGAATGGCGGCTATCCGCTGGCAACGACCCAAGATCGGACCGTCTGGAATCGGCCCGATTGAGACGTTCACAAAGTCGTCCCAGAGCGTCCGCAGTTGGCGATTGTGCCGTTTCGGAACCGGGTGGACCTTGGGCAGGATCGCAATCAACCTAGGGTCAAAGTCGCATAAGATGCAGCTTGGAACTCAATTGTAGGACGGTGGCGATCAGTCAGCGCCAGAACCTTTTAGCTCGGACGACCGCCTGATACAAAAAGTCCGCTTCTACCAGCGATGCCCAACCTCTTCACAGAAGTCGTTGCCCCGATAAAGCCGACTTCATCGCGAGCGGCATTGTAGTCGTCATAGTGTTTGTTCGGTGGCAACATGTACATTGCGCGCCCAACAGGGTCGCTTGGGCACGGAACGAGGTCGCGGACCAGATTTCCGATACCCGACTACCCGTTCGAGGAACAAAGGGCATTCAATGAAACGCCGGACTGTCGTCGTCGAAGGCCCTCTTGCCTTCCGGATGCGCCGGATCGCGGCCGCGCGCCGCGGCGAAACCGGCGTGCAAATCCTCACTATGCCGCAACTGGCCGCCCGCTTGGCCGGCGGCTTTACGCAACCTGCCCGATCCGAAGACCTCGATCCAGCCATCCGGGCTGCACTCGAAGCCGGAGGGTTTG
This sequence comes from Mesorhizobium sp. M6A.T.Ce.TU.002.03.1.1, assembly GCF_003997275.1. Classification (NCBI taxonomy): domain Bacteria; kingdom Pseudomonadati; phylum Pseudomonadota; class Alphaproteobacteria; order Hyphomicrobiales; family Phyllobacteriaceae; genus Mesorhizobium; species Mesorhizobium sp. M6A.T.Ce.TU.002.03.1.1. Next base: position 30,260 of record NZ_RZTI01000045.1, on the reverse strand, counting down.
CCGAGTTAGAAAGTATCCGGCAGCTTCCAGGTATGATCCGTGCCGTCGCAAGGACGCTCGCCAAAACCTGGCAGGCCGACCTTTCGCTGCCGATAGGGGACGACCGCAGCGCCCGACTGGCGGATATTGCCGAGATCGAGCATCGCGTCCGCGCAAACCTACCCAGAGGCGTGCTGACGGCGCGTGACCTTCGCGACGCCGCGCTAAAGCGCCTCGGCCATGCGGCGGCCGTGCTAGGGTCAGTGGAGCTTGACCGCGTCGTCAGCGTCGCCCCGGTCTGGCACCCTCTGCTTCAGGCTCTAAATCAGACGGTGCCTCTCTCCTGGCGCAGCCCCGGCGCCACGGACATCAGCTGGTTCCCGGGCGAGATCACTTCTGACCGGCTCCCAACAACTGTCGCCATGGAGACGGTGTCCTGCGCCAATCCTGCTGCTGAAGTGGTGGAAGCGCTACGCTGGATGCGCGAGCTCATCGCATCCGGAAGAGCGAGACCCGAAGAAATTGCGATTTGCGCAACCTCGACCAGGGAATGGGACGAGCACTTTCTCATGCTGGCAGCGGACGCCGACCTGCCGCTGCATTTCTCGCACGGTGTGCTGGCACTCGCGTCGCGCGAAGGCCAGGCTTGTGGCGCACTTGCCGACGTTCTCTTGAATGGCCTCAGTCAGGATCGCCTGCGCCGGCTCTTTAGTCACGCCGCAGGCCGGAGCCGCGCCTTGCAAAACTTGCCGCTTAACTGGGCGCTTGGATTGCAACCTGGTGCCGCTCTCCTTGAACTCGATCAATGGCTTCGCGCGCTAGACGAAGCGCGCCGGCTTCGAACCGACGGCATCGATCCCAGGCCGATCCTGACGCCCGTCCTCGAAATGCTGGCCAACGGCCCGGCCGCGGCGGATCAGGCTGGCTTGATGCTGCTGGAAACCTCCGCTCGTGCGCTCTGGAGCGAAGCACTGCGGCGCGCGCCTGCCAAGGCGCTGGAGTTCTCGCTGCAGGAGCTTCGCTTGCCCGACGGCCGCGACCCGGGCGCCTGTGCCGTGTGGTGTCCGGCGAGTCATCTCGCCGCGGCACCTCGCCGGTGGGTACGGCTGCTCGGCATGACCACACGCTCATGGCCGCGCCGCGCTGCGGAAGATCCGCTGATCCCAAGCCATGTTTTGTCCCATGGTATACTTGATCCCGATCCTGTCACTGCGCAGGACCGACGTGCGTTCCAAGTAATCACTGCCCAAGCGTCTGGTGGCTGCATCCTATCGAGAAGCCGCCGGAATGCCCAAGGCGGCCTCCTCGCGGCCAGTCCGCTCGCACCGCAAGGGGCCGGTGTTCAAGGGCTCAAGCGGGCGCGAATCCCGACGCACGCGTTCAGCGAGGCCGATCGTCTGCTCGCCCGGCCGGACGAGGCCGTGGGCTCGCCGGCGCTGGCGGCGGCTAATGCGTGCTGGCGCGACTGGCGAAGTCCCGCGATCACCGCGCATGATGGTCGGACGAGGGCCGATCATCCAGTCATCGCACGCGCCATCGATGAGGTTCAGTCCGCGACGTCGCTGCGGCTGATGCTCCGCGACCCGCTCGCATTCCTGTGGCGCTATGCATTGGGCTGGCGGTCGGTCCTCGAAGACGATCAGCCGCTGACACTCGATGCGCGTGCCTATGGCGATCTCGTGCATGAGCTCCTCAAGCGGACCGTCGATACGCTCGAGCCCAGTCCAGGCTATTCCCGCGCCGCGCGGCACGAGATCGAGACCGCCTTGGCAGAGGCGGCGACGACGGTCAGTGCGGAGTGGCCGCTAAAGCGATCCGTGCCGCCGTTGCTGCTGTGGCGGCACACCCTCGACGCTGCTGCCCAACTGGCGCTCAAAGCCTTGACGCTTGACGAGACGTTCCAGCCGGGCACGCGCAGCTGGACCGAACTAGCGTTCGGCTATGCCGACGGGGCAGTTGCTGCGGCGAGCGATCTTCCTTGGGATCCGACCGCGCCGGTTGAAATCACCGGAACCACAGTTCGGGTCAAGGGCAGCATCGACCGGCTCGACATCACCGCCACAGGAAACGCCGTTCGCGTTTCGGATTACAAGACGGGTGCAGAGCCAAAGAAGGCCGACCAGATCGTGCTTGGGGGCGGCGCCGAGCTCCAGCGCGTCATCTATGCGCTGGCGGCGCGGCAACTCGTGCCGGACAACCCGCGCGTCGTCGCCCGCCTCATCTACCTCGGCGGCGGCGAGCCGCGGGTCTACAAACTGCCCGATATCGATCGCGCCATCGCCGAGATCGCAGACCATGTGAGGGCGGCCGGTGTCCTTTTGCGGCAGGGGTGGGCCTTGCCCGGTCCGGACGCGCGCGAGAACTGGAACGACTTCCGGCTGGCGCTTCCAGCATCGCCGACAACGTACTTTCAGACCAAACAGTCGGCGCTGAGCCGCGCGTTCGACGATTTTGCGCGCGTCTGGAGCTGCCGATGATCCAACTGGCGGACAGTTTCTCGCGCCGGCGGGCTCTGACTGAACTTGACTCGACTTTGCTGGTCGAGGCGGCAGCTGGCACCGGCAAGACCGCCCTGATGGCGGGGCGCGTGACGATGCTGCTTGCGCGCGGCGCCCAACCCAGTGAGATCGCGGCCATCACTTTTACTGAGCTGGCGGCCAGCAAGCTGTCGGTGCGCGTCCATCGCTACGTCAACGAACTTCTGGCCGAACGAGTGCCCGCTCCATTGCGGGAAGCTCTGCCCAATGGCCTCGACGCGGCTCAGCGGGATGCAATGTCCGCCGCCGCCGCCAACCTTGACGAACTTACGACCGCAACAATCCACGCCTTCTGTCAGACCATCATCTCAAGCTACGCGGTCGAGGCTGATATTGATCCAGGCGCGCAGATGCTCGATGCCGTCCAGGCCGCCGCTGCGTTTGACTCCGTATTCGAGCAATGGCTCAAACGGCGGCTCAACAGTCCGGAGCGGCCAAGCGATCCGATCGCAGTCTTGTCGCGCCAAGACCCCCGCCGCGTTGTCTCCACCCTTCAGGAACTGGCGCGCTTTCGTCTCAAGCATCGTGATGCGCGGGCGCTGCCGGCCGACCTCACCGGCCGCCCGGACATCGACCTGGCCGAAGCGGTCGCGGATTTCCGGCGCTGGATAGCCACTCAACCCGTCGAGCCCAAAACGCTCGAGCTGGTGGGCGAGCTCGAGACGCTGGCAAACTTTTACGCCGGCAGCTTTGAGACACCGCCCGATTTTCCCCGGCTCTGGGGGCTCGCCCATCCGATTCGACTTTCCTGCATGCGGAAGAACACGTTCGATCTAATCAGGCCAAGACGGAAATCGGCCTGGGAAAAGGTCGCCGGGAAGGATCTGGGTAGCCAGCTCAGTGGGGAGGCCGGCCAATACTTCGACCGGGTCGACTATTGCTACCGGGTGGTGCTCGGCCGGGTTGCAACTGCGCTTGTCGCTGGCTTATCCGATGAACTCGATGAGGTGCTTGACGACTACGCCGCCTTCAAACGCGCCGCGGCCGTCCTTGATTTCGACGATCTTCTGGAGCGGACTCGGGCCCTGGTCCGCGACTACGATGCCGTGCGCAGCGCTCTCGGGGCCCGCTACCGGCACATCTTCGTGGACGAGTTCCAAGACACCGACCCCATTCAGTCCGAAATCCTGTTTCTGATCACCGCTGAAGACCGCGCGCCGCGCTGGCAGGAGAACGTCTTGAGGCCTGGGGCGCTCTTCATGGTCGGCGACCCGAAACAGGCCATTTACCGGTTCCGCGGCGCCGATGTCGGATCTTATGCGCAGGCGCGTGCCGCAATCGAACGGCGCTGGTCGGACAACATCATCCAGATCACCGCTAACTTCCGCTCTCGGCCGGACATTCTTACTTATGTCAACCGCTGCTTCGAGACGCCACTTTCTGGTGTCGGGCAACCTGGCTATGTGGCGCTCACGGCGACCATCGATCCTCCCACCCACGACCTTCCGTGTGCAGCCAGGATCACCGTCGACGTCCCGCCCAATTCGCGGTCAGAGCACATCCGCGATGCCGAGGCAGAAGTCGTCGCTGAACTCTGCATGCGGCTCATCGGCAATCTGCACGTTCGCGACGACGACGGCTTGATGGTTCCGCTCACCGCCGGCGGAATAGCCCTGCTTGCGCCGACAGGCACTGAACTGTGGCGCTATGAACGCGCGCTGGAACAACGAGGCCTGCCGATCGCGTCCCAAGCGGGCAAGGGCCTGTTCCGACGTCAGGAGGTGCAGGATATGCTCGCCCTAGCTCGCGTGCTCGCCGACGCCGGCGACAGCCTGGCCTTCGGCGCGCTGATGCGAGGCCCCCTTGTCGGACTGACCGAGGAAGAGCTTCTCGATATCACCGCGGCTTTGCCCCAAAACCCCGATCGCCCGCGCGCGGTTCCGCGATTCTCGTTGTTGACCGACCTGAGCGACGTCACGCATCCGATTGCGCGTCGGACACTTTCGATCCTGCAAGACCTGAGATGGAAATCGAGAGCGACGACACCAGCGCTGCTGCTTGCCGCAGCAGCGGAGTGGCTGGCCGTTCGACCTATTCTTGCCGCGCGCGAAGGTGATCGCAGCGCCCGCGCGGCTGCGAACGTAGAAGCCTTTCTCGAACGTGCGCGGCCTTACGGAGTCACCGGTCTGAAGCGGTTCGTCCGTGACATCACCAGGGATTGGAGTCAGGGAGTTCCGTCCAACGAGGGCCGGGTTGATGCCGAAGGCGACGCCATCGAGATCATCACCATCCACAGCGCGAAGGGGCTGGAATGGCCGGTGGTGATTCCGGTCAACACAGCCACCTTGCTCCGCTCGCGCGAGCCGTTCGTGCATCGCGCGTCCGATAACACGCTGCACTGGCTCATAGGCGACGTCGTCCCGCCCGATCTTCTGCTGGCACTCGCGTCAGATGATGAATGCCTTGCCCGTGAACGCGAGCGCCTTTGGTATGTCGCATGCACTCGCGCTCGCGAGCTCCTCCTCGTCCCAGAGCTGCCGCAGGCGGAGCAAAGATCCTGGGCGCGGATCGTCGACTTGGCGCAACACGACCTCCCGCTGCTGGATCTCTCGCGTTTCGAACCGGCACCGCGCCCTGCCGCGGCCGATCTGCCAAACGGACAGACGCCGGACATCTTCGCGACAGAGCGTGCCGCCATTGCCGCTGCCGCCGTCCCGCTCACGTGGCTTCAGCCGAGCAACCAGGATCCCGATCGCGTTCCTATGACCGAAGCCATCTCGATCGGCTCCGGCGACACTCCGGAGACGGAGCTGCCGATTGGAGCAGGACGTGTCCGAGGCCTCGTCCTGCATAAGGTGATGGAGGAGGTCCTGACTGGCGAACTTGGTGAAGGCCTCGTCGGGTTCGCCGATCGCGCCCGGGAGCTTATCGCAGAGCTGGTGGTCGATCGCGAAGACGAGGCCGATCTTCCCGAAGCCGAGGAAATCGCCTCGACCGCCTGGAGAACCCTGCATCTCCCGGAGATCGCCGCCCTGCGGCCGGGCCTCGTTCCAGAGTGGCCGATCTACGCCTTGCTCGCCGATGCGAGCGAGCCCACAGCGCTTGCCGGCCGGATTGACGCCGTCGCATTGGACGAGGGTCGCGCCTCGGTCGTTCTCGATTGGAAAAGTGACATCGCGCCGACGGAAGAAGACATGCGAATTCACGCGGGCCAACTCGAGGACTACTTGCGAACAACCGGGGCTCGCCGCGGCGCGTTGGTCTATATGACCCCTGGCACTGTGCGGTGGGTGGAGCCAGGTGTCCGCGCTGATTGAACCCGTGACGTGTCAAATTCACGCCCTTCATCAAAGGCGACCTTTGTCTCCTGCACGGTGAATGGCCGCTTCGCGCCTAAAGTCGGCCATTGAGGTCAGCTTTGCCGTCGCCTGAAAGCAGACATCGCCTGCGACACGTGCCGGGGGTGGTGACTGCGCCGGTTGGCCCCTGCGAAGTCGAAAGGCGTCGGCAAAAACTTCTCCTAAGAAGGCGGCAAAACGGAAGTCCCAAAGCTGAGAGCTTGCGCATATCGGCTGGATAGCCCGCTTGTTGCTCGACCAGCGCTCGGCCGCCGGCCCGTGTGGGACTAGCGTTCAAGGTAACGACGGAGGCCGCAGATCTATCTGCCAAGCCGCGGCTTGGTCGGCCGTGACGCCGTTCCGTTCGAGCGCATCGAGCAGATCATCCGCCCGGGGCAGTCCCATGGCGAGGCGGTAGGTGCCCAACCTAGCGCGCAGGCGAGGCCACCCTTCCTCTTCGCGGCTGAAATTCAGAAACGGAATAATCCGCCTGACCCTGGTCGGACTGGGCCCCTTTTCGAACAACCAGCATGGTGACAGCTCGTTATCCTCGTCAAGCGTTGCTGCGATCTCGAACAGCGTGCGCCAAGGGTCGGAAACTGGGGAGGCCCCCCCTTCGGCCAAGCCAGAAAGCTTGATCGCGCCAGCGACGTTCAACCGGACGGCGTGGCCCTTATAGCGATGAACGCGTCCCTCGCGCTGCTCGAGTTCAACAGGTGTTCGGGGGAGATTCCAGTGCACGACGGCGTGGCACCAAGGATGAAAGTCCAGGCCCTCCTGTCCAACCGCGGTCGAGGCGAGGACGAATGGCCTGAACGGAGAATTGAATGCGGCGCGCACCGCATCGAGGCGGCTGACCGTGCCGTCAGCCTCTTTCACCTCCGCAAATCGCGCGCCATGCCGACAGCGCAAGCGCACGGCGTCCACCGGCGCATCGGTCGTCGGGTTGCGGCGTCGCTCGAGACCGCTCACGTCGATAGAGGCACGGCGAAGCGTCAGCGCAGCGTGAACCGCTATCGCGGCCATCTCTAGTTTCTTCGCGTCCGTGCCATCGAACATGGCAAGGCCGTCAGCCTCGAAGTGCAGATGCTCGTCGAGCAGGGACTGGAGATTGCCATCGATGCAATAGTCGAGTGCCTGATCCCAGAACACGCGCCTTCGTCCGGGATGCTCGAGTTGAATGGCCGCAGCCGCCTCGCTTTGGTTGAACAGGCTTTGGAAGCCACGTGCGATATGGAAAGCGCCGCGTCTAAGCTGCGAGGTTGGAACTTGCGCGAATGGGGTTCGCGAAAGCCCGCGATATGCGCAGTTGCCTGGACCAGCCACTGCGAGTTTCGCAAGTACCTGGACGAGATTTCGGGGGCGTCTTCCGAGTCGGTCAGGGTGGGCGAGAATGGCGTAGATCGCACCTTTCACCCGTTCGAGGTCGACTTGAATAGCCTCTTTGGAGGCGAGGAAAGGGTCATCCATGCGCCGCCAATCCCTGTTTGCTGCATCCCCTTCCAGGAGGAGTGGGGCGGCCCAGTACCAACGATCATCGACACGTCCCGCCTGACCGCCCGAAGGAAGCGATTTAAGCGCCGTCCTGATCCTGGCTTCAGCGAGCTTGAGAACGTCCTGCCGATCAATTGGTGCACCTGCTGCGACGGCAGCAGGCAAGGGATCGCCCCACTTTGCCATACACGGCCCGGACAACAGAAGCGCAAGAGGGACCATAGCCAGGGTTGGATCACCTGCGGCCTGATTGGCACGGCCAAGACGAAGCATGTTCCCCAACTCGCCGAAGCGCTTGTGGCGCTGACCAAGGCCGTGTTCGGCGCGCCGATTGCGTGTTATGCGCGAGGCCCGCAACCCTGCCGCAAGACGTCCCTCGATTTCGTATGACGTCAGTGCCGCTATGGCGTCGGGCGCAAGCCGCCATTCGGTGAAAACGAGCCGCTTCAGATCCGGCGCGGCCTCGGCGAATTGCCCCCCGGGTTTCAGATAAGGTAGCGATGGCGGGATCCACAGCAGTCGCTCGACGCCCGGAGGCATGGCATCCTTGACGAGATGGCGCAGTCGCGGCGAAGGAGACTCGATAAGATCGAGGCGTTTCAGCGCTTGGCGATCAAGTAGCAGTTGACCTGTTCTCGCCTGCTGCGAGACGAAATGACGATCCTTCTTGGTCGCCACGTTGATCGCAGCGTCCCGGAATTGATAGTCGCGCATGAAGTCAAGGAAGAAGGGGGCGGACTTCCAGTATTCGACCGGATCGCGGGTTTGCAGCCGCCTCGCAATTCGGCGCGCGGCCATAGCGCCGCTGAGATCGCTGGCGCTTGGAGAAACGCTTCGAGCCTCCTCTGAGACCATGGCGTTGGCGACCGCTCTGGTTCGTTCGGTGCGGCACATGATCTTGCCTAGGATCGCCCGCGCATCGTCACGCGCTGCCATGACTGTGCCGGGTTCCGGCGGATGCGCCCGGATCGCGCGCGCGTAGCGGTCGAGCGCCTCCGACAGTGCGGCCGCGACCTGTGCGTCGGCGAGGAAACGCACAAGTGCGACCAGGTCCGCATAGGGTTTTTCATCCGGCGCGATGAAACCGCCCGGCAGGCGGTAGGGCGTTGCCGAGAGGAGGAGGACGCGACGTTCCGGAATGTCTTGCGTCAGCAGGCGCTCTGCCAAACGCACGGCGAAATCGTGCTCGGCATTCGCAAAATCGAAAAGGGACGCGAACCGCTGGAACTCGTCGACGATTACCAGCCCGTTGCTGGCCATAGCCTCCGCGCTGCGCAAGGCGAGCTCCTTGCGCAATCTGCCGACAAGTGCATCGCGCTTTCTCTTGAACGCCTGCTTGGCCTTCGCCCCCTTCCCGACCGTCTTTGCCTCTTTGGCCAGTCGCCGCGTGTCTGACTGCAGGGCTTCATCCTGCTTCAACGCGGTTCGGAACGCTCGCAGCACAGCTTGGTCGAACTTCAACTTCTTCAGCCTATCGGTCTCGGTCTTCCACCTCGCGTCTGAAACCTGCTGCATGATCGTCCGAAAGCCATTGCCTCTGAACATCGAGCGCAGGCACCAGAAAATGAGCGCGCGTTCGCGAGCTGTGCCAGACCGGCCTGTCACCTTGAACGATGTGTCGGGCGTCAGCGCGAAGTAGCGAATGCCATTGGGCGCGGGCGGTTCGGCTGCAAGCAAAGTCAGGCGCGTTGCCTTGGTGTTGCCGCCGTGGCCGTGAACTTTCAGCCGCTTGAGATTCTGGCTCGCGACAGGCTGGCTTGAGCACAGATAGACGATGTCGGTGCTCTCGCCGGGTCTGCGTCGCAGCGCTTCGGCAAGAACTTCACGTGCGACCATGGTCTTCCCAAGGCCGACCTCGTCCGCGACCAGGAAACGGCGGGCGGGCTTAGCATCCTCCCAGAACCGCTTTATTACATAGGCGATGGTCCTCGCCTGGAAGCGCGTGGGCTCGCTTCTGCCGGTTGATGCGCTCATGATTGGCTGCTCGCCATATTAAGAACTTCTGACCAGAGTTGCAGGAATTCCGGCGGGGCCACGCTTGCCAGTTCGTCCGGGCTGAAGGCGTTGAGGGTTTCTTTGATCGACTGCAATCGGGCCGGTTCGTCGGCGGCGCAGCGGATAAGCATTTCGAGCAGCCCCGATTGGCCGGCTGGCCTCCAGCTTGCGGCCTGACCTTGGGCGTCGTCTGTGCCCGCAATGGTCTCCAGCATCTGAAAATCACCCAGTAGCGTCCGGAGGAAATCGGAGAAGCTGCGCTTTTCGGACAGCAAAGCCTTCAGCGCTGCGTGACGCCGCGCCATGTCCTCGACCCCGCGCACTTCGAGATTAAGAACGAAAGCGACAGGTCCCTCGGGTCCATCTGCTTCGAAGACGGTGAAGCCGGTGATCTCCGCCAGTTCGAGCGTGCCGGGAAGCCGGGCCGCCTCCCCGGCGGAAAGGGCGTCCCCGCATGCGCCCCCGCGGGCGCTGGCGAGCGTCGCCGGACGGAAGCGGAGGTGGGGCAACAGCGCTCCAACGTCAGGGTACGGCGCCTGCGGCACCAGGCTCAGCTCCCAGCCGGCCTCTCCAAGGCTGCAGGCGAGATGGAGTTGCGCGGCCAGCAGATAGGCCCGGGCGGGACGGTCGTCGAAGGGTTGGGGAGGAGGCGCGCTTGCCGGTTCCGGTTCGTAGTCATCCAACACTGACCCGAGGCTGCTGCGCTCAAGGAGCGTGTCGATACCGGCTGCGCCAACCGCCCTGGTACAATCGAAGCTCACCATGAACTCGACATTCTGGCCGGAGATGGCCGACGAGGTGGCATTCATCGATCCGACCGCCATCCGGACCTTCGAGCGATTTTCCCAGAGCAAGATCTTGGCGTGGATGCCGTTGGTGCTCGCCGCTTCAGTAAGCTCGCCCGGAGGGGCCAGCACCATAGGGCGATCGAACCGCCCGCTGATGACCGGCCAGCACCGATCCAGGGCAAGCGGGCGCGACACTAGGAGCGGACGAGCGTCCGCCGATCGTGCGAGGGTCTTGATGGCGCCTGGGGTCAAAAAGGGCGAAATGACCGCAAGCCGTTCGCTCTTAGGCTGGCTCCAGGGGCGACCGGGCTGGTTGCCCACGAGGTGGAATGTCGGCGCGCCGATCCCGGCGGGCATTTTCCATTTAGCTGTCTCGACCTCCTCGGCGAGTTTCAGCAGCATCGCGCGCCGTTCAGCATCGAGGGGGCGATGGCATCGACCCGGCAGCAGACGCAGAAGCGCGCCAAGATCATTCGCCTTCAGCTCTGCGGAAGCAACGTTGCTGTCCAGAACGATGCCGGCATCCCAGGAGGCGTCACCTGTCAGATTGCGGCTCATGATTGCCGCGCGCAGCAACGATCGGTTCGTCTCGCCATGTTTGAATCGCATGACCCAGACTTTGGGATGGAAGCTGCCGCCGTTTGGCGCCGACACCTCATGCACCATCTCCTCGGCTTCGATGATCGCGGGCGGCATGCGTTCGGCTGGGCGGATTGCCGCGCCCTGGCAAAAGATGGCCGTGCGGCCGCAGATGCGCTTGAGCCCGGCGAGGTCTGCAGCGGTGAAGATACCGGCCTCCCGCCTGAACCCGTCGGCGCCGTCGACCAGCATTGCCGCAGGCAACGAAAGAACCGTATCAAGCGAGGCCGAATAGGTGGTCGCAACGAGACAATCCAGCTGGAAGCCGCTTGGCGGACGCAGGACATCGTAGAACGACAATCGGCTTTGCGGCTCAAGCATCGGCAGGCTTTGCCAGATCGTTGAGGCAGCTGCGCGCGATGCGCCAGCGGAAATCCATCTGCTGGCTTCCAGACTCGCCTCTCCATCGCTCGCGCTGCTTGGCTGAGCGTATGCGCGACGTGCCACTACCCGCCTTGAGATAGACTTCCCGATCGCTTACGAGCCGGTTTGCGTCTTGGTCATTGAGCAGGCTCTGCGGCTTATCGCAGAGTTGCGTCCATCGCCGGACGAAACCTATCGCCTTTTCGTCGATCCGGTGACGGGTGATTGCTCCGATTGCCTGTAGGTCCGGGATGCGCCGGGCAAGCAGGATCACATCGGCGGGATTAAGCTCATCGACCCAGCTGAGGAAGGCGTCGTCATGGTGTGTGCGCAAGCGCTCAGTGCTTTCGCTCAACGGCAACAGGCGCGCGACGCAGACATTGTAGAGGATCGCCGCGCCGTACATGACCCGGGCAAAAGCGCCGCCCAGCATGACCATATCGCGCGCCTCGGTCTTGAGGCTGCTTATGCGCGGATGGTCCCAGAGCGCTTGCACGTTGGTCTTGCGGCGATAGCGAGCGAATGTGCCGAACAGGTTGTACTCATGTCCGCGTCTGTCCGAGTCAACGGAGGCGTCCACCAGTCGCCCGCGAAGGAAGTTTGCTTCCTCAGCATTCAGAGTGAAATCGAGTTCGACCTTTGGAAAGCCCTTCGGAGGGCCGGGGCGATCAGGATCGAAGCCTAGGTCGACCGATGACTTGGCGCCTTCCTCGTTGAAATTGTCTGCTCGGCCGGCGCTGCGGCTCGACGCCACCTGGCGAGCCCAGCGCCGGCGGTTGCCGCGCGCGCTGCGCATCCCGACGACGAACAGACCGTTCCAGTAGATTTCGCTCGCCGTGCGCTTGAGATTTTCCTTGCTCTCGATCCCAATAACGCCCTTGCCCTCGCCAAGGTGCTCGAGCGAATGGATCAGGGCGTCTTCATTTTCTCGCAACGTGCTCAGGATGCGACTGGCCTCACCCTGCGACGCCGCAATTTCGCAGCACCACTGGACGAAGAGAAAATAGCGCACACGCTGCTGGATCGTCGAAAGGCCGGGGAAGAAGAGGTCGGCGAAGCTGTCCCTTATGGAGGCAAGACCAAGCTCATCGCGCGCATCATGTCCCTTGGCAGCGCCTAGAGCGCGCAGGATTTCATCTTCCTGCCGCGGATCGTGATCCACCCACCCCAGAAAATTCATTCAAATCCCCCCAGCAAGCATTAGCTTGCCGAAGCTGACACATCAAGGCGTCGGCCGACTTTACATGTCGAGGCTTTATTTTGGGCCACGGCGCATGGAACTGTCCGGCATCCGCTTTGCTGCCCGTGACTGTCAATCTATTGGCACTGCCCTGAGCTCAATGGCTTCTGCTATTTGAAAATGCCTGTTCCGCCATCTGCCGGCGCACAGCTCCTCGAAGCGATTTCAGTCTCCGAACGGCGCGATCGCCGTTGACGTTTGACGGCGATGCGTGGAATAGCCGGCGGGGCGAGTAGCCACGTAAATCTCAAAGTACAGCGAGCCTGGTGCGCCATCCGCTACTCATCCTCAACCTCACCAACAGCGCCTTCAATGCGAACTGCTCGGGATCAAACGGAGGAACTGCTCATCGAGCGATGAACATGCCAAAGATCGGAATGCCGGGGAAGCGCCCGGCAAGCTTGGTCTGCATGGCGCGGTAATGCGTGGCGGCAGTCAGGACATCGTCGAAGATGGCAATTGAGGTGACCGGATTACTGTTCGCCACAGCTTCATCGATCTCGTAGATGGCGAGCAGGTCTTCAACGGTTAGACTGCTGTTCGTCTCGTGCGCTGCCGAGTGAGAATCGTTGTGCCTCACGATCTCCCGAACGTCGGGCGCAGGCGTGCTCAGCAGCCTAGCGACCTAGGTCAAGCGGTCGTCGTAGTCTGGATGACCCTGCGCTTTTGAAGATGGGACCGAGACGATAGTGCCCGTCGCCAACCAACTGGGATTGATTGCCTGGTACAACGCGGCAGCGCGCTGCTGAATGGCCGCAGACTTGTATCTCCAACCGCCCTTCAGATCGTGGACACCGCTCCAACGTAGCGATCTGTAGCCCTTTAGCGCGCTAAGTCCAAGATCAGACGGTCCGCTTCCGGCCCCAAACGCGACGTCTGGGTAGTGGTTCGGCGATGACCGCTCTTTGCGCGAAACGATCATTCAGCTGCGGTCGCGAAGAAGTTTTTATCATATATTGGAATTCAGCTGCATTCGGCTAGTGAGAGTTCACCCAACCTGCTGGCTGCTGGCGCACTGCAAGTAATTGAAATTGTTCAGATTGAAAGCTGAGAACCAAAAGTGCGAAGTTGAGAGCTTCGGAGAATGTTGAGCCAGAGCACGCCCATTCAGCCCGGGGGGCCGGCAGCGCGGTTGGCAGCTTAAATTGAAAAGCCCCGCGGTTCTGCGCGGTTCGTGCGCCGTCGAGCCGAGACAGAGAATGTTGGGGCAGGGACTGTTGGCGGAGGAGAGGTACTGGGATCCAACCTTCTCCACCTATGGCGCAGAGTATCCCTCTCTGAATAGGCAAGCGGTCGGCAACCGAGGATCCAACTGACGAGCTTGGTGTGTCCCGAAATGGGGTCCGTCGCGCTCCGACACTGCTTTCAGTTTCTAACCTTGCCTATTGCCGAGGTCGATCCAGGTTGGTGCGTGGTCGCTCGTCTTTTCCCAACCGCGGACGTGACGATCTACATTGGCGAGTGTCTTCGAGCCAGCGCTTCTCACCAGCTCGGCCGCGTCGCCAATATGCCAATGTGACGGTCTGGCTATCACTTCGATCTCATTCCAGTGATTGGAGCCGCGAGGGGTGCTCGGGACGGGCGCGAACGCGGTAGGGCAACACCGCAGTCGCTCCATTGGTTTTCGGCGATGTAAATCATGTAATTATGGATTGTAAATCCCGCAATTTCTTTTGAGTTTCTGAAAGTTGATTTTCGAGCGAACCAATCCAAAGGTATTGCCGATACCATAGTGCAATAGAGTTAATGTTGCCGACGGTCGATCCTTCTCTCACATCCGAATGATCGGATAGAGATAGGAGGACGTCATGTTAGCATCACTATCGCCCACGCGGTGCAAACTACATGCCACCACGGCTCACGCCGGGGTCGGCGACTCAATCCGCCCCTTCTGCGTCAACGTTCCCGAGTCGGAACTGACCGAATTGCGCCGGTTTCGGCACAATGCCATGACCCTACTCATCACGACGCTTGCCGCAGTCGCGACAGGAGCCGTGCTCGCTACGAGCGCCTTCGCCCAGAGCGCGAGGGACGTCCGCGGCGCTTCACCCTTCGAAACAATCGAGAACGAACCCGCACCAAAACTGATTGTGGATCCACCACTTCCGGGCCCACTGGCCCAGGGCCTCTTTCAGGCCCAGTACCGGACGGAGAACGTGCACATCGTGCCGGTGTTCGGGGAGGGCGCCCTCAAGGCATCTCCCCGCATCGGGCATCTGCATATAACCGTCGACGACCACGAATTCTTGTGGGCGGATTCGGGTAACACCAATACTGTCGACATTGCAGGGTTTTCGCCCGGCGATCACAAGGTGAAGATCGAGTTGGTCGACGCTAACCACAACGTCTTCGCCGGACAATCTGTGACGGTACCATTCACTGTGCCTCCTGCAAAATAGGGAGACCGGCTTTCCGCTAATGCCCCGGAAACGGTGCCGTCGCGGGAGTGGTTGCATTTGGGAGTTGGCGTAGTCTCCGGGTGTCAAACCTCGAATCATCCGGCGTTAGAGCGCCGGACAGGAGACTACGCCATGACAAGGACTCCCATGTATGCGGAGCCATTCATCCTGAGGAAGGCGACGAGCTATCTTCGACAGGGCAAGCCGACCGATACTGGCTGGGGCGCCGGGCCGCGCAGCACCATGTGCCGGGCAGCGGGTCCGTTAATCGGCATGCTGGAACGATAGGAGAAAGGATTTCGATATGACTGAGAAACTTCTCTTCACTGGCAAGACCCACAATACTAGCGGTCGCGATGGCGGAGCCCGCAGCAGCGACGGCCAGCTGGACATCAAGCTAAAGCAGCCGCACCCGGCCGCCGAAAACCTGTTCGGTGCCGCCTGGTCGGCCTGCTACATGGGAGCGCTCGAGGTCGCAGCCTCCCAGAGAAACATCAAGCTTCCGGCGGGTACCGCGGTCGATGCAGAGATCGATTTGAACTCAGACGCCGGCTCCTACTTCCTGCGGGCGCGCCTCAACGTCAGCGTGCCGGGCGTCGACCCTCAGGTTGCGCGCGAGCTGCTCGGTGCGGCACACAGCATTTGTCCGTACTCCAAGGCGACGCACGGCAACATCAACGTTGCGACCAAGCTCCTCTGAACCCGGTCAAGTCTGCCCGGCGGAGACCGCGAAAGCCGGAGCTGTTCACCAATGAACTCAGAATAGCGTCCGGTCGCTGCATTGAGATCCAGTAATTGCGCGGCGCCAAAGTGGCGCCGAACGCATTAGGGCAACACCGCAGTCGCAGGTTGCGCTTTCGGATGTCGACGCCGGATGCGTTGCCGGGCAGACCGTGCTGCAGACGGCGCGCGCTTCGGGGGTCAGGATTCCCGCGGCCTGCGAATTTGGCCTGTGCGGAACCTGCAAGGTGAAAAAGGTCTCCGGCACGTGGAGATGACCCACAATGGCGGCATCCTCGATCACGAGATCGATGACGGCTTTATCCTCGCCTGCTGCTCGAAGCCGCTGTCGGCGCTCGAGATCGAAGCCTGATAGACAAGCCGCTCACACCCCGTAGCGCTCGGTGCGGATGAGGCCGGCCGGGACATCCGCGTCGATCAGCGCCTGGGCGGCGGCCGAGACGAAGGCGTTCCAGCCGCAGACGATGGCGAGCTTCGGCGGCTCGGGCAGCCGCGACATGGATTGCATCATCATCTGGGCGTCGATCCGCCGCGAATAGTCATCGGGGCGCTGAGCCGGCTCGCGCGTCAGCGTCAGCACCAGGTCAAAGCCGTCGCGGCGGTCGTCGAGCTTGATCAGCTCGTCGCGAAAGATCACCTC
Organism: Mesorhizobium sp. M6A.T.Ce.TU.002.03.1.1; assembly: GCF_003997275.1. Taxonomy (NCBI): domain Bacteria; kingdom Pseudomonadati; phylum Pseudomonadota; class Alphaproteobacteria; order Hyphomicrobiales; family Phyllobacteriaceae; genus Mesorhizobium; species Mesorhizobium sp. M6A.T.Ce.TU.002.03.1.1. Next base: position 14,167 of record NZ_RZTI01000045.1, on the reverse strand, counting down.
GTCCCAGATCCGCGCCGAAAACACCAACGCGACCGGCACGGAGGATTTGCGCGCCGTGCGGTGGCGCACCATCGCCATCAGCGGCACCACGCCGGAACCGCCTCCGACCAGGATGATCGGCCCGCCATCGCTGTCGGACCAGACGAAGTGGCCGCCGAGCGGACCGCGCAGCTCGATTTCGTCGCCGACCGCTGCCACCTCGTGGAAGAAGGGCGAGACCTCGCCGTCTTCGAGCCGTTCGATCGCCAACTCGACCGTCCCGCCGCTCTCGGGTGCGGAGGCGATCGAATAGGAGCGGCGCGCCTGATAGCCGTCCGGCGCCGTCAGCCTGACATCGACATGTTGCCCGGCCTGATGGGCAAAGGGTCGCGACAGCTTGAAGAAGAAACTGGTGACGCGCGGCGTGCGCATTTCGATGCGAATGATCTTCGCCATCTGCCAGGGCGATTGCGTCGCCGCTGCCTCGCTCATGGATCGTCCGTGTAGCGCTGCTCGCGCCACGGGTCGCCATAGATGTGATAGCCGCGCAATTCCCAGAAGCCCGGCTGGTCGTGCTCGGTGAACTGCAGCCCGTTCAGCCATTTGGCCGACTTCCAGAAATAGAGATGCGGCACCAGCAGCCGCGCCGGTCCGCCATGGTCCGGCGTGATTGGTTTGCCTTCATAGAGCAGCGCCACCATCGCCTTGCCGGCGACAAGGTCCTTCGCCGGCACATTGGTGGCGTAGCCGTCGAACGAATGTGCCAGCGTGAAGGCGGTCGGCGGCGCGATGCCGGCATCGGCAAGGATATCGTCGATCAGCACGCCTTGCCATGACGTGTCGAACTTGGTCCATGCCGTCACGCAATGGATGTCACGCGTCATCCTGCTCAGCGGCAGCGCGTTGAACTCGGCCCAGGTCCATTTCTTGACCGGCCGCGGTCCGTGCTTGAGCGTGAACGACCAGTCCTCGGTGCGCACGCGCGGCGTCGGCCCGGCTGACAGCACGGGGAAGCCTTGCTCGAGATACTGTCCGGGCGGAATGCGCCCATCCGCATCCGTCGGAGGTTTTCGTCCTGAAAAGAAGCCGCGGGTTACCATCGACACGATCCGTTGCTGCGGGTCGAAATCGACCGCGGCCAGTGTTCTCGAAGATATCCCGGCGGGCGACAGGAATCTTGGGCGAGGGGACTTGCCGCCATTGCCTTCTGCCGAGGGAGTCTTCGCATCATCGCTGTTGCGTCCGACGGCGGCGGAAATCTGCATGGCCTTGCCGTTGCGCCAGACATTGAGCGTTTCCCTGACGCCCGGCGCGACGTCGGCGGCGGCACGCGACAGGTCCTTCGGATCAATTATAGCACGCAATTGGATCGGGATCCGTTGCGAAATCAGAATCCACGCGGCGGTACAAAAAGGCAGATGGTGTGCCCGTCATTCGCGCCGGCCATCGAACACCAATGAAATACGCCATCGGGACTGTCCTTGATGCGGCTGTCTGCGTAAGTGATCAGTTCGCCCGTCCCCTTGATGACGTAGCCTTCAGGCCGCTCTCCGATCGCATTATCAGCGACTTCTCGGCAATCGTAGCCGGAGCAACAGGAGAAGGGATAGGACCACCCCCGCGGCTGCGCAGCGGTTGGCAATGCGTCATGCGCCATCGCATCGGATGTCATGAGGAACACCCATACGACAACCAGTGCAGCGGTGACTAGTGCGGGGGCGACCACGGCCAGCAGCGTCATGCCTGCGAACACACGCCGCTGGGTGCGGGCTTGGTGCGGTCGTCAATGACGCAGCTGATATGACAACGACAGAGCGGCCAGAGGTGACAGTCGACTACACAGTTTCTCGCCCCGACCATGACCGCGCGGCGCGCGTAGGCTGGACCGGGGCCGCGCATGTAGTGGAGCTCGGGCCGGTAGCCAGGTGCTACGAATTCGCGAAAGGCTGACGCCGGCTGCGTGATGAGAGACCACAGTATCATGATGCGAACTCCTGTCCACAATCTGCTTAGTCGGGTGCAACAGACAGATAAGATCAATTTTGCAGTTCAATCTATTGTACGATGGTGTTGACAATACTTTGGCATCAGTGTGCCAGACGAGTGCTCCGTATTGGATCGCCAGCTCCATGACCTGCAGTGACTTTTGTGCCCTTTGCCGATGCCCGATGCCGCTTCAGAGCAAACGAGCGATAAATTCCACTGCCGGCCCTACCGAAGCGCCGGGATCCAACCTTTACTACGGGAGTAAACCGCCCTGGACAGGCAATACGCCCTCCTAGCTCACTGCTAATCTCAGGGTGGCGACGCGCGCACAATGTCACATCGCCGTTCTGGGACTGTGCAGCGCTCCCGTAGAAGGCTAATTCGCAGCAAGGAAATCCTGACTTCTGACCGAGCGGTTGCCGATCGTTGCCGCTGGCGACAATCGCCGGCTCGCTCAAATCAGCCCAATCGCCAGCTTCTTTCCTAGCGGCCTCCTGGCCGACGGCTCGTCAGTGCGCGAGGCCGAGCCTCGCGGCCATGTTCACTAGGTCGGGAAGAGATTTCGCTTCCATCTTGCGCATTACCCTGCCCCTGTGGGCCTTCACTGTGATCTCGCTGATGCCCAGCTCAAATGCGACCTGCTTGTTCAGCAACCCGGAGACGACCAGCGCCATGACCTCCTGCTCGCGGCAACTCAGCGATTCGTGGCGATCTTGCAGAGCACGCACCTCCAAATCGAACTCGAGCGCGGTTCTGCTGCGCTCCAGCGCCTCCTCGACGGCGGCCAACAGCACTTCGGTGTGGAATGGTTTCATAAGGAACTCAACAGCGCCGGCTTTCATCGCTTTAACAGTCATAGCCACATCGCCAAATGCCGTGACGAAGACTATTGGCGTTATCCGCTCGACAGAGACTAGACTTTGCAAATCAAGCCCGCTGACATCCGGAAGATTGACGTCCAGGATCAAGCAGTTCGGAACACTTGGTCGCGGGAGAGAGAAGAATGCCAGAGCGCACTCGAAAACTTTCGGGCACCAGCCCGCAGAGTGGATGAGCGATTCCAGGGATTCGCGGACGGATCGGTCGTCGTCGACCACGAACACGACCGGTTTGTCTTGCGACATAGATGGCCTAGCGTCAGCAGTTTTCGCCAACTGCATGCCTTGCGAAAAGTTGTTGACAGCCTCCCCCCGGGGCGAGCGGGTCGCCGCCAGGCGCCGACGCAAATTTACAAGGGTCCCTTCTGAAAGGTTGATGCGTAAGGGAGGAATCGCGTTGTTTCCCTGAGCCGCGCCTGACCGGGCGTGGGCGGTGCGTTTGGCTGCCTTGGGAGCAAGGCCGAGAGAGCTGGCCGCTGCCTTATTCGCGAGGACGTTACGCCGCGTAGGTTCGGAAAGGTTATCCACTGCGAGGCTCCTTAGTTCGGCGTTCGGCAATGTGGCGGGGGGATCAAAGGTTGACGAAGTTGCAGCCACTGGCCGCAGAGCTGCCGCAACGCCGAGTTGCAGTTCACTAGTGACTCATTAACCCTCTTCAAGAGCTGGTATCCTAGGTTTCTGCGCCGGATTGGCTATCCAACGCTCGGAAGGGCATGCTCATATCAAAGTATGAATTGGATAATACAGATCGCCGCTTTCTGTCGCGCCATGACGCAAACTCGCTGCGAGAGCATCATGCAAACCTTGAGTGTTCTTGAGGCTTTACGCGGGCGAAACTTGGGGCCTCAGGCAACTCAAGAATAGATCCCGCGCGGGTGGCGCAGATCGTTGCTGGCGCCGTCACCGCGGGCGGGAGCCCGGGGGCCGGGAGGCGGCGCTCCGCCTAAAAGAATGAATCGACTCCGTCACACTTTCGTTTGATGCACGCTCAGAGTTCTGGCATGCTTAGTAATGCCGCTCCCCTCGGACGAGAAATCCATTGTTCACGTGGTCGACGATGACGCGTCGATGCGAGGAGCGTTGCAAGACCTTTTCCTTTCGATAGGGCTCGAAACGCGGACTTATGCAACCGCACAGGATTTCCTCGACACGCCCGTTCCGGATTCTCCGGGCTGTCTTATCATCGATATCCGCTTGCCTGACATGAACGGGCTCGATTTTCAGGCGCAGCTGTCACGGACGGGTGTTCGTCTGCCGGTCGTGATGATGACCGGATATGGCGACATTCCCATGTCAGTTCGCGCCATGAAGCGCGGTGCAGTGGACTTTCTCCCAAAGCCATTCAAGGATCAGGACATGCTCGATGCCGTGTTCGCTGCCATAGAGCGCGGGCGGCAGCAGCGCGCCGTCGATGGTGATGTTTCGAAAGTGCGGGAGCGATTTGAAACATTGTCGGCACGGGAGAAGCAGGTAATGGTACTGGTCACAGACGGAAAGATGAACAAGCAGGTGGCCGGCGACCTCGGAATCAGCGAGATCACCGCCAAAATTCATCGTGGCGCGGCCATGCGGAAGATGGGCGCGAGGACCTTGGCGGACCTGGTCCGGATCGCGGACGTGATCAACCCCAAGCGCCGGCCGTAGGCGCGGAGTAACACTCCCGTATAGGTTGCTTATAGCGACATCACATGCCAGAAATGGCGATCCTGCTATTCGCCTTAGCTCAAATCCGTGGACAGGACGATGTGTCAAGAGAGTTCCTAATCGCGGTAGTCGATGATGACGAATCATTCCGCATGGCTCTCGTAGATAGCCTTAGTTCGCTCGGATATGGGGCGTGCGGATTTGCATCCGCGGAGGACTTTATCGCCTGGGAAGCGGGCGCGTCCTATAGCTGCGTCATTGCTGACATTCACATGCCTGGCATGAGCGGACTTGATCTTGCCCGGCTGCTTACAGGGCGGCGGCGCGGTGTGCCTGTGGTTATGGTCACCGCACGTTCAAACCTAGGCATCGTCGATCAGGCGGCAGCAAACGGCGCAACATGCCTGCTCCGAAAGCCGTTCAAAACAGAGGCGTTGATCGACTGTATCGAAAAGGCTCTCAAAGTCTGAGGAGTCCTGAGCGGCCGGCAAGCTCGCAAAAGGCCCGATCCCTATGGGCTGGCTTGTCAACCTTCGATACCTCCCATTCTCAATATCCCTATTCGCCTCCGCCCAAAGACGGCCGCGATGGCTCTAGCGCGTCCCTCGCGGTCCCGAGCCGGATTGCCTCGAAACTGGAACCAGCGATACACGCCGTCCAAGCGTCGAAGCCGCGTCTCAAAGGGGATTGGCTGACCAGTCTCGAGCGATCGCGTTAGCGCCTCGATGTGGCGATGGAGATCATCGGGATGGACCGTGCCATTCGTCGCCTAGCTATTACAGGAGACTACCACGCGCGGTCGCCCGGTCGCGTGGACGCCGACATGTCAACTCGTCGCATGAGCTTTGAGCCGCGTTGTGGTGCGGCGGTCGCGCATGGCGAACACGAGAAGCGAACCGGCGCACTGAGGGACGAGAACTGGCCCGGCTGGTACGCCGAATACATGGTGGCGGAACAGTCCGCCAAGCCGCTGCCGTTATGAATAGTAGCTATGGTGTTCCTTGCAATTGGGGCGCAGTGTGCAATGGCAAACGAGTGCGTTTGGGCAACAAAGACTCTGCCCTCGTGCGCCCCTGGACTGGGCGCGACCATGTGCGCGGCGGCAACGCCCCTAATGGGGTCATCCATGTCATTGTCTACGGCGATTGTCTGTGTCCGTCCCCCAACTCCCGGTCAGCGCCGCACGGCGCGCGCTTTCCTGCTGGCCCTGCTCGTCATCCTTCTCGGCACATTGCCGTTTGCGGCCATCAAGCTGCCGGAAATCAACGCGATTGTACCGACTCTTGCCGCCGCCCTGTTTGTCAGCGGCTGCGTCACCGCAGCTTTTCTGTTTGCTCAGTTCGCTATTTTGCGCCAGTGGGCACTTCTGGCGATTGCGAGCGGCTACCTGTTCAGTGCCCTGATCGTGGTTGCACATGCGCTGACTTTCCCGGGTGCGTTCACGCCCACCGGCGTCCTGGGCTCGGGAATGCAATCCGCCGTTTGGCTCTACTGGTTTTGGCATTCAGGGCTGCCCATTGCCATCATCGGCTATGCCCTGCTCAAAAACACGGATCGTGTGGCGGACGTTCGCTTCACACGACATGCCATCCGCTTGAGCATCGCGGGCGTTCTTGCCCTCGTCATTGGGTTGTTCTGGTTCGTTACGCAGCATAACGATCTGCTGCCACTAACCTATGTAGACGTTCATCCTGTCGGTCTGTTTCGTCGCATCATCGGCGGGATGGTGGTCCTGGCCCTGGGCGGCATTGCACTTTCGTTGCTATGGCTGCGCCAGCGGTCCTTGCTCGACCTGTGGCTCGCCGTCGCTTTGTGCGCGCTCCTGCTTGAAGTAAGCTTGGGCTCCGTCTTGAGCGCTCGCTACAATCTTACGTGGTATGCCGGCCATTTTTACCAGCTTGTGACAGCCACCATCGTAATGGTAGTATTGGTTGCAGAGATGGCACGACTGTATGACGGCCTCGCTCGTTCGAACACCATGCTGGATCAAGAGCGCATGAGGCTGCAGCGCGCTATTGATGCGCAAAGCCGCGAGCGCGATGCCCGACTGATGACCGGCGACGCCGTTGCCGCCACGATTGCACACGAGGTCAAGCAGCCCCTTGCTGCTATGATAACGAGATCCGACACCGGTTTACGCTGGCTCGATCGCGCGGTTCCCGATCTAGATAAGGCGAGAACGGAGTTTACGAAGATCGCAGCTGACGGGCATCGCGCGGCCGCCGTGATCGAGAGCATCCGGGCGACCTTCCGGAAGGATGACCGCGTCAGAGCTTCGTTCGACGTCGACAAACTCATTGATGAAGCCATCGCTTTGCTTCAGGACGATCTGAAAAGTCACCGGATATTGGTCAAGGTTGAGCGCAGCGCGCGGCCGCTGCGGGTGATGGGAGATCGAATTCAGGTGCAGCAGGTGCTCCTCAATCTGATCACGAATGCGATTGAGGCAATGACCACTGTGGATGGTCCACGCGATCTCGCCGTTAGTTCAAATCCTCACGACGATGGAGGTGTAGTGATTTCGGTGGCTGACACCGGCATGGGGATCGACCCGCAGGACCTGCAGAGGATATTCGATCCGCTCTTCACCACCAAATCTCGCGGGATGGGAATGGGCCTATCGATCTGTCGTTCAATCATCCAAGCGCACGACGGCATGCTCTGGGTATTGCCCAACGCACCGCGGGGCTCAAAGTTTCAATTCGTTTTGGGTGCCAATATCGCATCCTCCGTCGGCGGGGTGTGAGCCCTTGGAAGTGGAGACCACACACCGTTTGGTTCCGCCCTCCAATGTAGTCCGAGGCCCACGATCGGCTCGGCTCGGGGTTCGAACAGCTTAACACGGTCGGCCCACTCACGGATTCAACGGCGGACGGCGGAAACCCGGAGCATGCTTCGACCTGGTTCTGCCCTCAATGCAAAGTTCAACCTGTCGGAGCGCCAAACCGAGCGCTTCATGAAGAGCCTCGTCACCGAATGGTTTGACTCGTCTTGTGTGGGCAGCAAAATTGCCAGCATGCCTGGTACATGGTAGATATGCTCACCAGAGTTCACGCTGATGTTGCCTTTAATGTTGCAACCTGAGCCGAGAAGGCCGACGCCCGTCGATGGCTCGCGGACCGTCTCGACCTTGTCGGCGTTCGTCGCGCGCCAATCCCAGGGCTGAACGAAGCGGCCCTGCCAAACGCCGCGATGCGCAGCCTTGGCTGAAACTTGCTCGGCGGCAAATGCCCCGTTCGAATAGCGCGGCCAGTCTAAAGCGAGGCCCTGCTCGACAAGCCAGCGCTGAACGCTGCGACCATCTGCGCGATCGCAATTCCCTACAAGCCGGCCGTACCGATCCCGGTCAACAAAGCTGCAATGCAGTGGTCGCGAAGCTGCCAAGAACTCGTCCAAGGCTTGGGCAGCGCGGCGCCCGCATGGATAATCGAAGCCCTTCGCGTCGTCGCAGTACTGCCGGCTCTCTGGCGCATCGATGCCATTGAAACGAATCCTTTGGCCTGCAATCTCTACCGTGTCGCCATCGATCACGGAGGCGCGGCCTTCCATCGAACCAGGCAGCGGCTCTGTCCAGTTTGTTACCTTGGTCTGGAGGCTTGCGGTGCTCTGTATTACGAATTGGGTGACTGCGGCGGCAAGCGTGGCGACGCCGAGGGAGATCAGCCCTAAGAGCGGTCGCGGCAGCCGCCGTGACGGCATTCTACTGCCGGCGCGCCTTCGCCACCGGTTAGCCTGATCGGCACCCTGATATCGGTGGCCTTTGCCCACGCCCCTTCTCCCGAAATAGAGAATGCTTCCATTGCGGGCCAGAGTCCAGCTTGCTCGGGCTTTACACGGGCCTTACGCGATCCGATTTCTGTTCGACAGAACTCGCGCCTGGCATCGCTTGCCCGTGACCGCTGCAGCGACGCCGGCATGGCTTACCAATTGGTGAGTACCTAGTGAGTTGACTTCCCACTGTGCACCAGATGTGAGCAAATCAGCCGAATTTCAGGTCGTACTAGCTGCCTTCCTTCGGCAGATCCGCCGGCGCCAGATTGACGGTAACCTTCTTCGACGGCATCGACAGGCCCGATGCGTGCAATGCCGCCTGCACCCGCTCGCGGCTTTCGGCCACCGCCTTGTCGGCGAGGCCGACGATGTGCATGTTGACCTTGCCCGGCGCGATCATCACCTGCACGTCGACCGGCACGGCCTCGATGCCCTGGAAAGCGACCGTGCGGACCCGCGCAACCATTTTTTCACCCCGGATGCAGGCTTGCCCAAGCCTCTGCGATCATGCCGCGAACGGCTTCACCAGAGACAACCACAGATTTACGGCCAAGGCAAGAACATTAGGGGAACAGACAAATACCATTGCTGCCAGGAAGTTGCGTCAGAGTTGCGGGCTCGAAATGCGCCTGGGAAGGCTACTTGCGCTTGCCCTCGACCGCATCCCAGAACAGGCTCGCAATATCGGCGCCGCCGAAGCGTTTTACCTCGCGCACGCCGGTCGGCGACGTCACGTTGATCTCGGTCATGTAGTCGCCGATCACGTCGATGCCGACGAGGATAAAACCGCGCTCCTTCAGCGACGGGCCGATGCGGGCGCAGATCTCGCGCTCGCGCGCCGTCAGTTCGGTTTTTTCGGCGCGGCCGCCGACATGCATGTTGGAGCGTGAATCATGCTCGGCCGGCACCCGGTTGATGGCGCCGACCGGCTCGCCGTCGATCAGGATGATACGCTTGTCGCCCTTGCGCACGTCCTTCAGATAACGCTGCACGATGTAGGGCTCGCGGAACATCTGGCCGAACATCTCGAGCAGCGAGGCGAGATTGCGGTCGGCCTCGTGCAGATGGAAGATGCCCGCGCCGCCATTGCCGTAGAGCGGCTTGACGATGATGTCGCCGAACTCCTTGCGGAAGGCGGCGACCTCCAGCGGATCCTTGGTGATCAGCGTTTCCGGCATCAGGTCGGGAAACTCGGTGACGAAGATCTTTTCCGGGCTGTTGCGCACCCAGGCCGGGTCGTTGACCACCAGCGTCTTGGGATGGATACGCTCGAGTATGTGCGTCGAGGTGATGTAGTTCATGTCGAAGGGCGGATCCTGCCTGAGCAGGACGACGTCCATCTCCGACAGGTCGGTGCGCACTTCTTCGCCGAGCGAATAGTGATCGCCCTTCTCATCGCGGACCTGCATTGCCTCGATGCGGGCAAACACCTTGCCGCCGCGCAGCGACAGCCGGTCGGGCGTATAGTGGAACAGCTGGTGACCGCGGCGCTGCGCTTCCAGCGACAGCGCAAACGAAGTGTCGCCGGCAATCGAGACGGTGGAGATGTGGTCCATCTGGACGGCGATTTTCAATTTCATGGCGGCTCTCCGGCGCACTTGGAGCGACGTGCGTCCATTTGGACGCACAAAGTACGCTCCAACACTTTGAATCTATCCATCGTGCTTTCCGAAAATCGATTCCGCTTTTCGGGCCGATGCATCGACGACAGCGATATACGGAACTCGGCGCCTTCTGCCAATCGGCCCAAGACCTATATCGGCTAAGACCTATATGGGGCCGCGCTTCGCTTGGCGCAGCCCTTCACCGATCGAAGACCAGCCTGGAATAACCGAGGAAGGAGAGCGCCATCGCGACCAGCGAGGCGATGGCAAGTGCCGTCAGCGGCGGCATTGCCGGCAGCGCCATCAGGATGGCGCAATAGGCGAGGTAATTGAAGATGCTGGTGGCGATGCCGACGCCGCCATAGCGTGCGCCCTCTTGCGCGATGCCGCGGCTCGACGGCGAGAAGGTCAGGTGGCGGTTGATGGCCCAGGTGACGGACAGCGCAAAGCCGATCGAGACGACACGTGCGACGAAGGGTCCAAGCTGCGTGAAGGCCAGCAGAAGCCACAGCGCCGCCGCGTCGACGACGAAACCGACGCCGCCGGCGAAAACGAAACGCAGGACACGTTTCATCTCGGCTTAGAGCCTGTTCCATCCCGATGGGGTGGGGATGGGGCTCTTTCTTGTTTGACTATGATCTTATCCGAAAACCGGTTCCCACTTTTCGGGATCATGGTCTAGGCCGCCCGTGGGGTCTTGCCCGGTCCGGTCTTTAAGGTCGAGGGCGCGCCTGTGCGTTCGCGTTCGACCCGTCCGGAGGGCATCGACAGATAGAAGATGCGCTTCTGCTCGGCCCGGCCGCGCGATACCGAATCGAGGATCAGGCCGGTCACCGCCGCCAGCATCGACAGAAGCACAAGGCCGACCGACAGCACCCAGGTCGGCATGCGTGGGACAAGGCCGGTTTCGACGAACTCGATCAGCACCGGTGTCATCAGGAACAGGCTCGATGCCAGGAAGAGCACCGCGAAGGCGCCGAAAAAGCGCAGCGGCTGCGTCTCCTTCATCAGCATGGCGAACATCCACAGGATCTTCGCGCCGTCGCGATAGGTCGACAGTTTCGACGAGGAGCCCTCCGGCCGGCGGCCATAGTCGAGCCCGATCTCGCTGACCGGCAATTTGAGCTGCGAGGCGTGGACCGACATTTCGGTCTCGATCTCGAAGCCACCGGAGACGGCGGGAAAGCTCTTGACGAAGCGCCTGGTGAAGGCGCGGTAGCCGGAGAAGATGTCGGTGAACTCGCTGCCGAACAGCCATTTGTAGAGGCGATTGAAGACGCTGTTGCCGAAGGCATGGCCAGTCCTGCCGGCATCGTCGGTGACGCCTCGCCTTGTCCCGACCACCATGTCGGAGCGCTCGGTGAGCAGCGTGTTGATCAGTTGCGGCGCGTCCTCCGGCGCATAGGTGCCGTCGCCGTCGGCCATCAGATAGATGTCGGCTTCGATGTCGGCGAACATGCGGCGCACCACGTTGCCCTTGCCCTGGCGCGGCTCGCGGATGACGGTAGCGCCGGCCGCGCGGGCTCGGAGCGCCGTCAGATCGCGCGAATTGTTGTCATAGACATAGATCGCGGCCGTCGGCAGGGTTTCGCGAAAACGCCGCACCACTTCCGCGATCGTCAGCTCCTCGTTGTAGCAAGGCAGAAGCACGGCGATGGCGGGTTCGTAGCGAACTTCTTGCGGCATTTTCGTCTCCGGATGCCTTGGCCCGGGTCCTTGGCCGTGCTGAATGCCGGCCTGCTCGGGCGCCTTTACTATTTATTGAAGCCGTTAAGGCTAGGTTTAAGTTGCCCCATATTCCTTCCAAAGGTTATAGAATGAGCATAGCCAAGCATGGCGCCTCCATTTGGAGGTCCGAAATCGTGCTGGCGCTGCTTGCCACGCTGGTGGCGTTCGCCGTCAATGCCTGGGCCGGATTCCCCCAATTGACCAACGCCCACGGCGACAACGACAATTTGCTGCGTTTGGTCGAGGTTCGCGACTTTCTGGCCGGCCAGGGCTGGTTCGACCTGCACCAGTACAGGATGGGGCTCGAAGGCGGCTTCGTCATGCACTGGTCGCGGCTGGTCGATGCGCCGATCGCCGCCATCATTCTTGCAGCGACGGCCCTGACCGGCAGCATGGCTCTGGCCGAGAACGTCGCGCAAGTGCTGTGGCCGGCGCTGCTCTTCTGCCTCGCGGTCTTTTTCATCACCCGCGCGGCGCGCAATTTCGCCGGTGAGGCCGCCGTGCTGCCCGCTGTCATCGTCGGCGCGGCGGCGTTGCACTTCATAGGCATCTTCTCGCCGGGCGCGCTCGATCATCACAATGTTCAGCTCACGCTGACCATAGCCAGCCTCAGCCTGCTGCTTGAAGCCACCATGCGCGGGCCGGCTGCGCTGTTCTCCGGCGTGTGCGCCGCGCTGATGCTGGCTGTCGGCATGGAAACCGCCCCCTATGTCGCCGCCATCGGCGCCTGCGTCGCGCTCCTGTTCGCTTTTGACGCAGATGGCGAAAGACGGATCGCCAGGGACTTCGGCGTCGGTTTTGCCGGCGCTTCCGCTCTTGTCTTTGTCACCACTGTTCCCGTCTCCGCCTGGAGCCAGGCGCAATGCGACGCCTTCTCGACCGTGCAGTTCGTCGTCGCCGTGTTGGCCGGAACCGGCCTTGCGGCGATAGCCTCGATCGAGGCCGTCGGCCGCACGCGCCGGCTGGTGTCGCTTGGCATCCTTGCGCTCGCGCTGGGCACGGTCGTCATGGTGCTGTTCCCGCAATGCCTGGCGGCTCCCTACGCGAACCTCGATCCGCGCCTCAAGGAGCTGTGGCTCGATCACGTCGACGAAGCGCAGTCGCTGTTCAACCTTGTCGCCCAGGACCCGGCAAGGGTGGCGGCGCGCTATGTCACGCCGGCCGTCGCGCTCGTCCTGATGGCGCTTCGCCTTGGTCGTGGCGGTTGGCGGCGGCAGGACAGTCTTGTCGGCGCGCTGCTTGTCGTGGCGTTCGTCGTCAGTGCCTGGCAGGTGCGCGGCTCGACATTCTCGGTCGCGCTGGCGGTCATCCCGCTTTCCGCCTGGATCGCCAGTTGGCGTCAGCGGGCCGAGACAAGCGGCTCGAGCAGCGTGGCGCTGCGCATGGCCGCGGTCTGGCTCGTCTCGGTGAATGCCGTGTGGACGGGCGCCGCGGCAGCGGCCGCGGTGGCGTTCGAAGCCGATAAGACGGCGGCCAATGACAGCGGTGCCGACATGGCCTGCCAGCGCCAGGCCTCCTTTGCCGCGCTTGGCGGTGTGCCGGACACCACCGTGCTGGCGATTTCCAATCTCGGATCGCCGATCCTCGCCTATTCCGATCATCGCGTCTTCGCCGGGCCCTATCACCGCAACATCGCCGGAGATCTGCTTGCGCTCGACACCTTCCTGGGGTCATCCACCGCTGCCAGGGCGGTCGTGGCAACGCATCACGTCGGCCTCGTCGCGGTTTGTCGTGGCAATGCGGAAAGCGCGCTTCTCACCGCCAAGGCGCCTCAGGGCCTTCTTGCCGGGCTGATGCGCGGCAGCGTGCCGGAATGGCTCGAGCCGGTCACACCAATCAGCGGAGGTTCCCTCGAACTGTACCGGGTTCGGCTCGACCGCTGAAACGGTTCTTCACCTGTGAAAGAAATCGGTTTGGGATACGGTTCCTAAAGGGTTTGCTGCCAGCCTCGAAATATTCCGACCTAACAGGGTTACCGATGCAAACGACGTTTGGCACCGGGCAAGCAACCGGGGAAAGCACGGATCTGGCCTTTACCGATCCGTTGACCGGGCTTGGCAATCATCGCCGCTTCTTCGACAAGGTCGACCGCCTGATCAGCGACCGCGCCGACGATCCGGCGCCGTTCACCGTCGGCATCCTCGACCTCGATGGTTTCAAGCCGATCAACGACCTGTTCGGACACAAGGCCGGCGACGAGATCCTGATCCAGGTGGCGATGCGGCTGCGCGCTTCTATGGACAGCCATTCCACCGTCTGCCGCATCGGCGCCGACGAATATGCCTTCCTCTATCCGATGGTGTTCAGCGAGGAGGCGGCGGCCGAAAAGTCGCGAACGCTGATCGAGATCCTGTCGGCACCCTATGATGTCGGCGAACGCACTGCCAGGCTTTCGGCCTCGGTCGGCTGCTCGATGTTCTATTCGGGCGACGAGACCACCGAAATTCTGGTCAGCAAGGCCGAGACGGCGCTGTACCATGCCAAGCGTTCGGGTCGCGGACGGGTGGTCGTCTATAGCAGAGAGATGGAGGAAGCAGCCAAGCGCGTCACCCGCATCGAGCAGGCGCTGCGCCGGGC
>NZ_RZTI01000044.1:0-41998 GCF_003997275.1 Mesorhizobium sp. M6A.T.Ce.TU.002.03.1.1 | reverse complement strand
GAGCGTTACGGCATGCGACGCCTGCGCTTCTTCAACCTCGCCACCAACCGCACGCAGTGCATACTGGCCGCCTGCGCTTACAATCTGCGCACCATGATTGGCGTCCTCTATCCACCCGATGAGAGGCGGACATGAGGGAGGAGTGCGTCCACAATCCGGCAGGATGGCTGCCTAAACCGACAAAGGCCCCGCAAGGGCCGCGGAAAACCGCTCTGCCGGCCTTCAAAAAGGCCCTCACTGACCACCGAAATCCACTTCGCTCCCCGTGCAAAGCCCTCCTTGTGGGAGAAGGTGGCCTCGCGAAGCGAGGTCGGATGATGGATGTTCCAGCTTGGCAATAGCAAAGATCCACCGCCTCATTTCTTCCAACACCCCTCATCCGTCTCGACACTAACGCGCCGATCCACCTTCTCCCACAAGGGGAGAAGGGGCGCTAAGCTATCGCTCAGTCTGAAAATCCGCTGCTATAGCTTATCGCAGGCACCTGGCGTGCGCAGGTGCCTTGACGCGGACACTAAGCCCGCCGCACTATCCCCATTGCAGGCGAAGGGAGGCCAGTCGCCTGCGGGAGGATATACCCATGACGGAAGCGATCAGGCTCTACTGGGGCCGGTTCGGACATGTTTCTGTCCTGAACGTCGCCAGCGACTTCGTCACCCATGCCCATGTCGAGGCGCACATCATCATCTGGCTGGAAGGCACGGCCGGCGAGATGACCATCGGCCGCGAGACGGTGCGACTTGGACCGGGCACCGCCGCCGGCATCAATTCCTTCCAGCCGCACAGCCACGCTCTGTCCCGCGACGGCCGGCCCGGCCTGTTCCTCGCCTTCTACATCGATCCGGACTGGGCGCGACGACGCCGCGATCTGCCGTCCGCCGCGCCGCTGTTCTCGACGCCGGCGATCGTGCTGGAGCCATGGCTGCACAAGGCGGCGGCCAACCTTCTCGACCATCTCAGCGACAATGAGAGCATCGACGACATCGCCAATTACGAGATCGAGCGTTTTATCGACAGCCTGCTCGATGCTGCTGACGCTTCGGCCCCGCCGGTGACGCGCGCCCGCGTCCGTACCATGCAGGACTTCCGCGTTCGCAAGGCGATCCAGCTGATGAAGGCCAATGTCTGCGAGCGCATCTGCTTCGATGACGTTGCGCGCAGCGTCGGCCTGTCGCGGCCGCATTTCTTCGCGCTGTTCAAGGAGCAGACCAATCTGACGCCCAACGTCTATTGGAACACGCTGCGCATGGAAGAAGCGGTGCGGCAGTTGCAGTGGTCGCAGGAGCCGCTGATCTCAGTGGCCTGCAATCTCGGCTTCACCACGCAGGGCAATTTCTCGCGCTTCTTCCGCGACCATGTCGGCGTTCCGCCGACACTCTATCGCGAGGCGGCGCGGGCCATTTCCTGAACCATTTTCAGACTATTTGATAGGTGTTCAAGACGCATTGATAAGCGCCGCCGGGCTCGCCGCCCTACCCTCGCGACACACATATTTGCAAGGGAACGATCATATGGCGAAAGTCACCATCTCCAGCGTCATCGACGCACCGGTCGAAAAGGTCTGGGCGCGCATACGCGACTTCAACGGCCTGCCGAGCTGGCACCCGCGCATGGTCGAGAGCCATATCGAGGACGGCAAGGATGCCGGCACGATCGGCTGCGTGCGCAATTTCGAGCTCGCCAGCGGCGCCCGTATCCGCGAAAAGCTGCTCGACTTCTCCGACGACAATTTCCTTGTCAGCTATTCCATCCTGGAGACGCCGCAGCCGCTCACCAATCACAAGGCGACACTGCGATTGCGGCGGGTGACCGACGGCGACCGCACCTATGCCGAATGGACCGCCAGCTTCGACGCTGCTCCGGAAGAGGCCGACAAATTGGCCGAGGGCATGGGCGCCAACGTTTTCCAGGGCGGCTTCAACGCCCTGAAGAATCATTTCGCCGGTCAAGGTTGAACTGAATTGGGCTGACAAACAGGAGCGTTCCATGGCGCTTGCATTGCAGACTTTTTCGACGGTGAAGGACGCGAATGCGGCATTGAAAGCTGCCGGCACCCGCTATCTCGGCGGCGGCACGCTGGTCGTGCGCGCCGCCAATGAAGGCGATGTCTCGGTCTCCAGCCTTATCAGGTCGACCGAACCGGTGCTGTCGGCCATCACCGTTTCCGGCAGCGAGGTCCACATCGGCGCTTCGGTGACCATGGCGGCGATCGCCCGTCACCCGGATCTCGCTGCGCTTAGCGGCGCGGCGCGCGCCGTCGGCGGCCCGGCGATCCGCAACATGGCGACAGTCGGCGGCAATCTCTTCGCCCCGGCGCCCTATGGCGATTTCACCGTCGCGCTGCTGGCGTTGGATGCCAGCGTCAGCACCGATGGCGGTGACCTGCCGATCGAAACCTTCCTGGCAAAACGCGAAAGCCACCACGCCATCGTCACCGCGGTCGGCTTCAGCTTGCCAGTAGATGGCGGCTTTCGCTTCCTGAAAGTGTCGAGGGTCAAGCCGAAGGGCGTCTCGGTGCTCAGCATCGCCGCCGTGCTGGAGCAGGCGCCGGACGGCACCGTGTCTTCGGCGCGGATCGCGCTTGGCTGCATGGCTGACCGTTCGATGCGCGCCAAGGCGGCAGAAAAGGCGCTGCTCGGCAGGAAACTCACCAGCGATGGCATCGCGCCAGCACTTGCCGCAGCCAGCGACGGGACCTCGCCCGTCACCGATCCGATCGCCAGTGCCTGGTATCGCAACGAAGTCCTATCGGTCCATCTCGGCCGGCTGCTGCTCGGCTGAAATTGCTCATTGGGGCGCGCGCTTGCTTGGCTGCGCGCAAGGAGGAAAACATGGCAAAGGTCCCGGTTCAGTTCACGCTCAACGGCGCGGAGAAGGCCGAATTCATCGACAGCGGCACGACGCTGCTTCATGCACTGCGCGACAAGATCGGCGACACCTCGCCGAAAGGCGGCTGCCATCAAGGCACATGCGGCGCCTGCTCGGTCATCATCGACGGTGAGCTCCGGCTTTCCTGCCTGACGCTGGCCGAGACCTGCAACGGCGCGACCATCACCACGACGTCAGGGCTTTCGGAAGGCGGCGTGCTGCATCCTTTGCAGCGCGCCTTCCTCGACGCCTTCGCCACGCAATGCGGCTTCTGCACGCCGGGCATGATCATGGCGGCCAAGGTTCTGCTCGACCACACGCCGAACCCCAGCCGCGAGGATGTTGTCGAGGCGCTGTCGGGCAATATCTGCCGCTGCACGGGCTACGAGCCGATCATCCAGGCGGTGCTGACCGCCGCACGGTCCAATTCGCAGCATGCGGCTTGAGGGGAGTAAAAAAAGATGGAACTCCGCAAGAGCTATTTCGCCGACCAGCGCAAGGACGATCTGCACGAGATCGGCCAGCCCCGGCCGCGCTCCGATTCACCCGGTCATGTCACCGGCAAGACCGCCTATTTCGCCGACCGCAACTTTCCCGGCATGGTGCACCTGAAAATGGTGCGCAGCCCGCACCATCACGCCCGCATCCGCAGCATCGACATATCAGAGGCGGAAAAACATCCAGGCGTCGTCAAGGTGCTGACGGCTAAGGATGTGCCGCACAATGTCTACACCATCCTGATCCTGATCCAGATCGGGCCGGAGGACGAGACGGTGCTGGCCGACGGCAAGGTGCGCTGGAAGGGCGAGGCGGTGGTGGCGGTGCTGGCAGAGACCGAGCGTGCCGCCCAGGAAGCGGCGGCCAAGGTCAAGGTCGACTACGAGGTGCTGCCGGCCGTCTTCGACATGGAGGAGGCGCTAAAACCCGGCGCGCCGATCGTGAACGAATATCACGGCCAGAACTATTACCTCTATGACAGCGGCGAATGCCGAAAGGTGCGCTTCGGCGATGTCGAGGCAGGCTTCGCCGGCGCCGACCATGTCCTGGAACAGACCTACCAATCCTCGCCGATCGAGCACGCGCCGACCGAGACGACCGGCTGCGTCGTGGCGCCGGAGGGCAATGACCGCTTCACCTGCTATACCAACACGCAGGCGATGTTCTTCACGCTCGACAACACTTCGATCATCCTGCAGATGCCCGGCAACAAGCTGCATTTCGTCGGCGGCACCGTCGGTGGCGGTTTCGGCGGCAAGGTCGACGTCATCGTCGAGCCAATCGCCATCCTCGGCGCCAAGCTGACCGGGCATCCGGTCTCCTTCATCTACAGCCGCGAGGAGGAGATGCAGATCTCCTCGCCGCGCGCGGCGGAAAAGGTCGTCATCAAGGACGGCGTCATGAAGGACGGCCGAATCGTCGCCCGCAAGGTCACCGGCTACACCGATGCCGGCGCCTATTCGCGCCATTCGCCCTATGGCGCGCAGAAGGGCGCTGGCCACTATCCCGGCCCCTATACGATCCCGAATGTGTGGATCGACACCTATTGCGTCTACACCAACCGCACGCCCTCCTCCGCCATGCGCGGCTTCGGCGTCACCATTGGCGATTTCGCGCTGGAGGTGCAGATGGACAAGCTTGCCCGGCTGATCGGGATGGACCCGCTCGAATTTCGCTTCATCAATGCCTACCGCGACGGCGACATGAAAGCGCATCGCCAACCGACGGAAGGGGCCGCGCTGATCGAGTGCATGCAGGAAGCGTCGCGCGCCGCCAACTGGCCGGTGGCGGAAAAATATCTGGCCATGTCCTCCTACGCGAAGGGAGCTTGAGATGGCGATCAGGCGCGGACGCGGCGTGGCCGCGATCAACTACCCGACCGGCATGAATCTCGGCGGCGACCCAACCCAGGCCCTGGTGCATTCGACCCCGACCGGCAATTTCATGGTCACGCTTTCCAGCGTCGATCTCGGCCAGGGCATGAAGCAGATCATGGCGCAGATCTGCGCCGAGACGATCGGCGTGCCGACCGACCGCGTCGTCGTCGACACCGCCGACACCGACACCGGTCCGCACTGCATGGGCACCTTCGCCTCGCGCGGCACGCATCGGGCCGGCAACGCCGTCATCCAGGCGGCCAGGGAAGCCCGCCAGGTGATGCTGGAAGTGGCGGCCGAGGAGCTGGAAGTGAATGCCTCGGACCTCGAGACCGACGGCTTGGGCAACATCCTGGTCAAGGGTGCGCCGCAGAAATCGATCTCGATCTTCGATGTCGCGCTGTCGGCGCATTTCAAGCGCGGCCGCTCGATTTCCGGCCGCGGCATGTTTTTGATCCCCCGCTCCTACCCGGAGAAAGAAACCGGCGCGATGAAGCCGTCGACCTGCTATGCGCATGCCTGCACGGTGGCGGAAGTCGAGGTCGATGACGAGACCGGCGAAGTCACCGTGCTGACGGTCAAGAACGTCTTCGAGATCGGCCGCGCGCTCAACCCGAAAATGGTCGAGCAGCAGCTTGTCGGCGGCTCGTGGATGGGCATCAGCCATGCGCTCTATGAGACGACCGAACCCTATTACCCAAGTCGCGATCATGGCGGCACCGATTTCAACCAGTACCTGATGCCGGGCCCGGGTGATCTCGCGCAAACCGAGATCATCGTGCTGGAACGGCCCTCGGCCGATGGGCCGTACGGCGCCAAGGGGCCAGGCGAAATGTGCGCCAACCCGCAAATCCCGGCGGTCGCCAATGCCGTCTTCGACGCCGTCGGCGTGCGCATCGACACGCTGCCAATCACGCCGGAGCGCATCCTGCGGGCGCTGAAGGCGCAAGCCGGCGCGCCAAACTGAGTGTTGGAAATGCCCAAGAGAAGCGCCGAAACTGTCGCGACCTCGCCGGAGGCGGTGGCGTCGCGCCTCGCCGCCTCGCGCTATCTGGCTGATGAAAGCCTGGCCACCGCCATCTTCCTGGCGATCCGGCTGGGCAAGCCGTTGCTGCTCGAAGGCGCGCCCGGCGTCGGCAAGACGGAAGCGGCGAAGGCGATAGCCGAGCTGCTCGGACGCGATCTGGTGCGGCTGCAGTGCTATGAGGGCATCGACGCCGCGCACGCGCTCTACGAATGGAATTACCAGCGCCAGCTGCTTGCCATCCGCCATGCCGGCGAGCATGAGGTCGACATCTATGACGACCGCTTCCTGATCGCGCGGCCGCTGCTGCAGGTGCTGAAGGCGCCGGAAAAGCGCGTGCTGCTGGTCGACGAGATCGATCGCTCGGACCACGAGTTCGAAGCGCTGCTCCTGGAATTCCTTTCCGATTTCCAGATCAGCATCCCCGAGCGCGGCACCATCCGCGCCACGGCGCAGCCGATCGTCATCCTGACCTCGAACCGCACCCGCGAACTGGCGGAAGCGCTGCGGCGGCGCTGCGTCTACCACTGGATCACCTATCCCGGCGCCGAGCGCGAGGCCGAGATCATCATGCTGCGCGCCGGTGAAGTCGCCGAGGCGACCGCACGTGCCGTGGCTTCTGCCGTGCGCGACATCCGCGCCCGCCCGCTGGCCAAGCCGCCGGGCATCGCCGAAGCGGTCGAATGGGCGAACGCCGCGACGATCCTCGAAAAAGGCGGCAGCCCGTGGCCGGAAGCGTTCCGCCGCGCCATCGGCGTGCTGATCAAGGACGAGGAGGATCTGTCCTACATCGCGCCTGAGCTTGGCCGGATCGTCGAGGAGGCACTGGCGTGAGCGCCACAGCCTTGCCCCGGGCGGCTGCGCCCTTGCTCGGCTTCGGACGGCTGCTGCGCCGCTATGGCTTTCCGGTGGCGCCCGAGCAGGTGTCCGGCTTCATGCAGGCGGTGACGCTGCTTGGCCCGCGCTCTATGGCCGATATCCGCGAAGCAGCCCTTGCCACGCTTGCGCCGCCGCCCGACCGCCGCGATGAATTCGAGGCTCATTTCCAAAGCCATTTCTATGGCAACACCGCGGCTGTGGTCGAAGGCGAGGCCGACGAGGAAACCCGTATCAAGGACGACGGCGGCACCAGAGACGAAGAGAGCGAGGTGGCGCGCCAGGAGGAAGGTGGCGAGCTATCGTCTGGCGCCGAACAGTTGAGCGCCCGCGACTTTCAGCGCGACGGCAACGGGCTTGCTGCCTTCCGCCGCAAGCTTTCCGCCGCCCTGCCCGCTCGCCGCTCCTTCCGCACCGTGCGCACGCACGCGCGCGGCAAGCTCGATCTGCGCCGGTCGCTGCGAGAAATCGTCAGCGCCGATGGCGATGTGCCATCGCCGCTGCTGCGCCGCAGGCAGACCGTGCCGCGCAAGCTGCTGATCCTGATCGACGTGTCGGGCTCGATGAAGCTGCATACATCGGACTATCTCAAACTGGCGCATGCGGCGGTGCAGGGCGCAGACCGGGCTGAAATTTTCACCTTCGGCACGCGGCTGACCCGCATCACCGGGGCGTTGCGCATCCGCGACCGCGACCAGGCGCTGGCCCGCGTGGCAGCGCTGGTCGACGACTGGGACGGCGGCACCCGGATGGGACCGACGCTGCTCGCCTTCCTGTCGGTGCCGCGCTTTTGCGCTTTCGCGCGCGGGGCAGCGATTGTCATCCTGTCGGACGCGCTGGAGCGCGGCGATCATGCCGAGCTGGAAATGGCGATGCGCCGGCTGAGCGCCCGCGCCTTCCGGCTTTCGCTGGCGACGCCGCTGGCCGGCGACCCGCGTTTCCAGCCGGCCACGGCAGCTCTGCGCGCCATCCTGCCGGTGCTCGACGATCTGGTCGATGGCTCGTCTATCTCGTGTCTTACCGATTTCATCCTGTCGCTCGCCCGCCCTGCCCCGGCGGCCGCAGCAATCTGGAAAAGGGCTTCATGATGCAAAAGGCGGTCGACGCGCATTTCCACATTTGGCGCCAAGAGGATCAGCCCTGGCTGCGCGGGCCGATGGTGCCGCGCATCTTCGGATCTTATGAACCGATCCGCCGCGACTATCCGATCGAGGAATTCCTGGCCGATCAGAAAGGCTCCGGCGTCGAGAAGGCGGTCTATGTCCAGACCAACTGGGCGAAGGAGGATTTCGAGACCGAAGTCGCCTTCCTGCAGAAGACAGCTGACGAAACCGGCTGGCCGCATGCCATCGTCGGCTATGCCGACATGACGGTGGACGATGTCCGCCCCCAGATCGATCGCTTAAAAAAATATCCGCTGCTGCGCGGCGTGCGCATGCAACTGCATTGGCACGAAACGCCGGCCTTCCGCTTCGCCGCCTCAGCAGATCAGGTCATCGACCCGAAGGTGCGGGCCAATGTGGCGCGGCTAAAAGACTACGGCCTGTCCTTCGACCTGCAGCTTTTCCCGGCCCAGATGAAGGACGGGCTGACGCTTGTCGCAGAGAACCCGGAAACGAATTTCATCCTCACCCATGCCGGCATGCTGATCGGCATGGACCCGGAGACCACGGAGGCCTGGAAAGCCGGTCTGCGCACGCTTTCAGCCGCACCCAACCTCTACGCCAAGCTCTCCGGCCTCGGCACCTTCGTCCACCGCAACGACCCGGCGCTGATCGCTTACATCGTCGACAACGCGATCGACATCCTCGGCAGCGATCATCTGATGTTCGGCTCGAACTTCCCGATCGAGAAACTTTGGACCAGCCATGCGGAATTGATCAAGGCGCACCGGAAGGCGGTTGCGAAGCATGGCGCGGCGGCAGAGGCGGACATTTTTTGGAACACGGCGGAGAAGGTATATCGGCCGGTGTAGCGCGGCGCCCTTTCCTTCTCCCCTTGTGGGAGAAGGTGGCCGAGCGAAGCTCGGTCGGATGAGGGGTGCTGGAAGGATCGCTACCTCGAAGACGTAAGCACTTTAAATTCCCCGATATTTGCGCGTCGCATTTCTTCCAACACCCCTCATCCGTCTCGGCGCTACGCGCCGATCCACCTTCTCCCACAAGGGGAGAAGGAAAAGCTCCCCGCCTCCGCCGACACAGGACGGACAACTGCCACCGGTCTCAATTCCGCGGAATATGACCCGAGACCTCGGCGCCCGCGGCCGGTGGCAGCGCCAGGAAGCGGAACGAGGCCGCGAGCCCGATAGCGCCGATCGCCAGGAAGGCGAGGCGGAAGTCTATGAGGTCGAGCGCCGGCCCGCCCCTCGCGATCTGCGACAGGTTGAGCAGCGCCGCGGCGATCGCCACGCCGAACAGCATCGCCACCTGCTGCAGCATGCTGGACAGCGTCGCCGCCGAGCTGCGCTGCGGCGGGGCCACATCAGCGAAGGCCAGCGTGTTGAGCGCAGTGAACTGCATCGAACGCGACAGTCCGGCGATCAGCATCAGCGCCACCACCAGCTCTTGCGGGGTCTGCGGCGAGATCGCCGCGCAGGCCATGATCGACAGCGATGCGATCACGCCGTTGATGACCAGCACAGAACGGAAGCCGAAGCGCTTCAGCGTCGGTGTCGTCACCGCCTTCATGCCGAGATTACCTAGGAAATAGGCGAGGATCAGCATGCCGGCATCCACCGGGCTCAGCCCGAAGCCGACCTGGAACAAAAGCGGCAGCAGGAACGGCGTGGCGTTGATGGCGATCCGGAAAATGGTCCCAGCCGACAGCGTCGATAGGGCGAAAGTCTGCACCTTGAACGCTGTGAGATCGAGCAGCGGATTTTTTGTGCGCGCGAGATGCCGCACCGCCAGCCAGCCGACCAAGGTGCCGGCCACAAGCAGCGCCACGGTCGGCAAGGTGCCGTCTTCCGCATGCGCGATGCGCTCGAGACCGTAAAGCAGACAAGCAAGCCCGACCGAGGTCAAAAAGAAACCTGGCCAATCGAGCGGTTTGGTCTCGGACTCGCGGTCGCCGGGGATGAAGCGGGCGACCAGCGCCAGGCCGGCCACGCCGAGCGGAATGTTGATGAAGAAATTCCAGTGCCAGGACAGATAGGTGGTGATGAAGCCGCCGAGCACCGGCCCGATCACCGGCGCGAACAGCGCCGGCCAGGTGATCAGCGCCGTGGCATTGAGCAGCTCGGACTTCGGTGCGTTGCGCAGCACCAGGATTCGCCCGACCGGCGTCATCAACGCACTGCCCAGGCCTTGCACCGCACGCGCGGCGACGAACTGGGTCAGGTTCTGCGAGATGCCGCAGGCGATCGAGGCCAGCGCGAACAGCGCGATCGCCACGAGGAAGATGTTGCGCGCGCCGAAGCGGTCGGCGAGCCAGCCCGACAGCGGCACGAACACCGCCATGGTCAGCATATAGACGGTGATGCCGATGCTCATCGCCACCGCCGGCACGCCGAAAGATTCTCCCATCTGCGGCAGCGATGTCGAGATGATCGTCGAATCCAGAAGCTGCATGAAGAAGGCAACGGCGACGATCAGCGCCACGCGACGCGCCTGTGTCGCGCTTTCGGGCAAGGCTTCGTTTTCGGGAATGGCGGTCATGCGCAGAACTGTACGAGAGTTTTTCCCGTGCCACTGGGAACCAGGCAATTGTCCGGCAAATCGATGACGCACCGGTTTGAACAGCATTTGGGCGGCGCCGTCCAGACATGGCCCAACAAACTTTCGTGTCGTATCGCGACCTGTTATGCGATGACTGAACCTCGCCATCGAACCTCTTCTGACTTAGGAATTGTGTGCGCATGAAGCCCATCTACATCGATTATCTCAACGCCCTCGATATCGAAGCGCTTGATATGACCGATGCAGAAATCATCGGAGCGGTCGAGGCCGGGCTGGTGGCGCAGGGCAACGGCCAGACGGTGATCGAGCCGCGCGTCCATCTCGAGCCGGACCCGTCCTTCAACGGCCATTTCAACGTCCTGCGCGGCTACGTCGCTCCGCTCGATGCGGCCGGCGTCAAGATCGTCGGCGACTATGTCGACAATTACCTGCACGGCCTGCCGTCGGAATTCGGCATCCTCAACCTGTTCGATCCGCGCACCGGCACGCCGCGTGCCATCCTCGATGCCACCGTGATCACCGATATGCGCACCGGCGCCGTCACCGCCATCGGCGCAAAACATCTGGCGAAAAAGACATCGAAGATCCTCGGCCATGTCGGCGCGCGCGGCACCGCGTACTGGAACGTGCGCCTGCTCGACCATCTCTTCGATTTCGACGAGATCCGCGTTCATTCGCGCCGGCCCGAAAGCCGCGACGGCTTTGCCGCAAAGCTATCCGCCGATCTCGGCAAGAAGGTCACGGCGGTCACCGACTGGCGCGCTTGCGTCGAAGGAGCCGACATCGTCGTCGAGGCCTCGCGGCTGCTGGAACCGCAGCCGTTGCTGAGGACGCAATGGATAAAGCCCGGCGCGCTGGTGATGCCCTACGGCACGATGAGCGCGGTGGAATTGTCGCTGACCGACATCATGGCCAAGATCGTCGTCGACGACTGGGGCCAGTGCAAGGACGGCAAATTCGGCTCGCTGCGCGCCCACGTCGAGACCGGACGTCTGAGCGAACAGACGCTGTACGCCGAGCTTGGCCAGATCGCCGCCGGCCTCAAGCCGGGGCGTGAGAGCGACGACGAGACGATCCTGTTCTGGCATCGCGGCCTGTCGCTCTCCGACATCGCGCTGGGCAAGGCGATGCTGGCCAAGGCGCAGGCACAAGGCATCGGCCAGCGGCTGCGCTTCGCATGAGTGCGCTCATCCTCACCGGGGCCGACATCAGGGTCGAGGATGTCGCGGCGGTTGCCCGCGACGGACGCAAGGTCGAGGTGGCGTCTGTCGTCCGCGAGAGGCTGGACAGAGCGCGAAAAGTGCTCGACCGCGCCGCCGCCTCCGGCCAGCAGATCTACGGGCTCAACACCGGGCTCGGCGCCAATCTCGGCACGTCGGTCAGCGGCGACGCCAGCGCCTTCCAGCGCCAGTTGCTGGAAGGGCGCAGCGGCGCCGTGGGGGACGCGCTGCCGCAAGACATCGTGCGGGCGACGATGCTTGCCCGGGCGGGCATGTTTTCGGCCGGCGGTTCGGGCATTTCGTCAGAGGTTTTCAACGCACTCATCGACGCGCTCAATGCCGGCGTGCATCCGGTGATGCCGTCGCTGGGCTCGATCGGCGACAGCGACCTGGTGCTGATGGCAACGCTCGGCCGCATGCTGACCGGCGACGGCAAAGCCGACTTCCAGGGCCGGCGCATGCCGGCGGCCAAGGCGCTGGCGATGGCGCGCCTCGCCCCCGTCAGCCTCGCCCCCAAGGACGGGCTGTCGCTGATAAGCGCCTCGGCGGTGTCCGCCGGCAGCGGCGCGCTGGCGGTGGCCGACGCACTGTCCGCTTTCGCGCAACAACAGCAGGCGGGCGCGTTGACCATGGAAGGCATCGGCGCCAACCAGACGATCCTTGATCCGCGCTTGCATGCGGCACGACCGGCCGCTGGCCAGCAGCGGGCCGCGCAAGGCTTGCGCGATCTGCTGGCCCGCGACAAGGCGCCGGCGCCGGCCACCTTGCAGGACCCACTATCGATCCGCTGCATGCCGTCGATCCATGGCGCGCTGTTGCAGGCAATCGATCAGGCCAGGCAAGCCGTCGAGATCGAGCTCAACGCCGCTGCCGACAACCCGCTCGTGCTGGGCGACGACGCCATTGTGCTGTCGACCGGCAATTTCCACACCCCGTCGCTGTCGCTTGCCTTCGAGACGCTTGGCCTCGCCATAGCTCAATGCGCGGCCGCCTCTGCCGCTCGTTTCATCCAGCTTACCGGCTCAGGCCGCAACGGCCTGCCCAGATATCTATCGCCGGTCGGCGGTGCTTCGGCCGGTTTCGCGCCGCTGCAAAAGACGGTGAGCGCGATCCTCGCTGCCATCCGCCACAAGGCCAACCCGGTGACGCTCGACTTCCTACCGGTCTCGGAGGGCGTCGAGGACCATGCGACGCAAGCACCGCTGGCCGTCTCCAAATGCGCCGACATGATCGTGCTGTGGCAGCGGCTGATCGCCTTCGAGCTGATGGCGGCCGCACAGGCCGTAGACCTGCGCAACGGGCTGACGTTGGCGCCGGCAACCGCCGCGATTCATGCGGCGGTGCGCGCGCTTGTCCTGCCCCTCAAGGAGGACAGGCCCCAGGGCATCGATGCCGAGGCGATTTACGCAGCGCTCGCCAGCGGATCGTGGCAGGCGTAGCGCCGAGCGACCGCTCGTCAAAAGACGATTGTCTTGTGGCCGTTGAGCATGACGCGAGCTTCAAGATGCAGCTTGACGGCCCGCGCCAGCACGCGGCTTTCAATGTCGCGGCCGACGGCCACGAAATCCTCCGCGCTCATCGCATGGGTGACGCGCTCGGTCTCCTGTTCGATGATCGGGCCTTCGTCGAGATCGGATGTCACGTAATGCGCTGTCGCGCCGATCAGCTTGACGCCGCGGTCGAAGGCCTGGTGATAGGGCTTTGCGCCCTTGAAGCTCGGCAGGAAGGAATGGTGGATGTTGATCGCCCGCCCGTAAAGCCGATCCGAAAGGCCCTTCGAAAACACCTGCATGTAGCGCGCCAGGACGACGAGCTCGGACCCCGTCTCCTGCACGAGATCCAGCAGCTTCTGCTCCTGTTCGGCCTTGTTTTCCCTGGTCGTCGGCCAATGGTGGTAGGGGATATCCTCCATCTCGGCGAAGCGCCGGGCGTCTTCATGATTGGAGACGACGGCGGCGACCTCAGCATTCAGCCAGCCGACCCTGATCTGGTAAAGCAGGTGGAGAAGCGCATGGTCGAATTTCGAGACCATGGCGATGATCTTCGGGCGGCGCGCCTGATCGACCAGCGCGGTCTCCATCCCGAACCGGTCGACGGACGATTCCAGGGCTCGCTCCAGATCGTCCTTCGTCGAGCCTGCCGGGCTGGTGAACGCGATCCGCATGAAAAAGCGATTGCTCTGCCGGTCCCAGAACTGACTGCTTTCGGCAATGTTGGCGCCGTTCGCGGCAAGCTCAGTGGTGACCGCGGCGACGACCCCCGGCCGGTCTTCACACGATAGAGTGAGAATATGAACCGGCTTCACATTGCCAGTTGCAGCATTGCCGTCAGGTTTCACGCGCCGTCGACCCTTTTCATGAACAGACCGAGTTGGTCCGGGTCCATATGCACCACATGTTTGTCTTCGGGATAGGCCAAGCTGTTCACGTCGGCGACATATTCGGAAAAAGCGGCGATGCGTTCCGCCTGCAGGCGGTCATATTCAGCGGCGAAATTGCGGTAGACCTTGGAATGGCGGGGCATGTGGCCGCGGTTCTGGCCAAGGATGTCGTCGGCGAACAGATACTGCGCGTCGCAGCCGGTGCCCGCTCCCATCGACAGCATGATCAGCGACGTCCGTTCCGAAATCGCCTTGGCCACCTCGACCGGCACCACTTCGATCTCGGCGCCGACAGCACCTGCGGCCTCATACTGCTTGACTGCCTCGAAAATCTGCATGGCGCTGTCGGCGGTCTTGCCGACGGCCTTGAAGCCACCGGTCCAGGTCGCGCGGGATGGAATGAGTCCGACATGGCCGATCACCGGTATATTGTCATCGGCCAGCCGTTTGACGGTGGCATAACCAGCGCTGCAATAGACCGCGTCGGCGCTCGCCTTGTAGAGCCGGAACGCCCAGCGCACGAAATCGTCGGCTGTGCCGATCTCGTAGAAATTGTCGCCCGGCATGGTGAACAGGCTGGGTGCGGCATCGCGGTATTGCGGGTTGAGCACCAGCTCCGGCGGCACCGAGACGATATCGATCCCAGCCCTTTCGGCGGCCTCGGCCTCATCCATCGTCAACACGCGCAGCATGGTCAGTTGCCGCTTGCCCTTCATGGCGCGCAGATCGGCGATCGTGGGTCTTTTACGGCTCATCGAGTTTGGTCCCTTTGTTGCGTGAATGGAAGGCCGGTCAGGCGATCTGGATCATCACCTTACCGGCCTCGACCTTGACCGGGTAGGTCACAAGATTGACGCAGACGGGAGCCCCCTTGGCCTGGCCGGTCTTGTAATTGAAGCGGCCATTGTGCTTGGGGCATTCGATGATGTCGTCCATGACAAGCCCGTCGGCCAGATGGGCCTTCTCATGCGTGCAAAACCCGTCGGTGGCGAAGAATTCGTCGTCAGGGGAACGGTAGATCGCGAAGGTGCGGCCGCCATGGTCGAAGCGGATGACATCCTCTTCTTCGACATCGTCCACGGCGCACGCTTCGACCCAATCGGCCATCTCTACTTCTCCTGAATTTTCTGTAATGCGGCGGGTGTGCAGTGCCTATTCCGCCGCCGCTGACATGTTCACCTCGTGGAACTCGCCACGATAGGGCCGCGCCGTCGGCGGCAGCTCACGCTTGAGGAAATAATCCTCATATCTGAGCTGCCTGAGGAGGACCGGCCAAACCTCGCGATAGGCATGCCACATCGACGGGTTCGGCTCCGGCAAATCGTGCTTGATCAACTCATGCAGCCTGGGCAGCGCATGATAGGGCACCATCGGGAACATGTGATGCTCCACATGGTAGTTCATGTTCCAGTAGATGAAGCGGCTAATCGGATTCATGTATACGGTGCGGGTGTTGAGCCGGTGGTCGATCACGTTGTCGGCCAGGCCGATGTGCTGCAGCAGGCCGGTCAGCACCATGTGCCAGGTGCCGTAGAGGCGCGGCACGCCGATGAGCACCAGCGGCACCCACGACCGCATGGTGAGGGCGAGCGCAATCGTGGCGACATAGATGGCGACATGCCAGCGCGCGGCGATGACGGCCTTGTGCTGTTCCATCTCGGGAACGTAGCTTTTCTCGTCGGGCGTGAGCTTGCCGAACGCTTGGCGTACCAGCGCCGGAAGCGAATAGCGAAAATCAAGGATACCGGTGAAAGCGAGCGCTGCGCGCAAAAGGTCCGGCGGGCGCATCACGGCGATCTCGGCATCGCGTCCGACGATGATGGTATCGGTGTGGTGTCTGGCATGGCTCCAGCGCCAGGTCACGGGATTGCGCATCAGCATGAAGCTGGCGATCTGGTAGACCACATCATTCATCCAGCGCGTGCGGAAGGCAGTGCCATGGCCGCATTCATGCCAGCGCGAGTCGCTGGAGGAGCCGTACAGCACGCCGTAGACGAAGAAGAACGGCACACACCACCAGGTGCCCCAGAAATAGACGCCACCGGCCGCCGAGCCCAGGATAGCGACGATCCAGATGATCGTGTCGCGGATCGCCGGGCCATCCGACCGTTGCATCAACTCCTTGATTGCCTTGCGGGAGACGTCGGTGTGATACCATTCGGCCGAAGCCAGCCCTGTCTCGATCGCCCTGCGTGTGCTCTCGCCGACCAGGCTGTAGTCGCGCTTCACTGTGCCAGCCATTGTGACCTCCAAATCCTGATGGGCCGCGAGCCCTCCCCGCTCCGACCGGACCCAGCCTCCCAACTGGTGCTTCGCATCGTCCTCGTCATCATCACGACCTGTCTCCGAGCACCGGAAAATTGCCTGACGGCTGCGGATAATCCTGCTGCGGCTGCCTGGCGATGTCAGCAATTCGGCTTTCGGCCGCCGCAATCTCGTCGGCACCGTCAAGGACCCGGAACACCGCATTGTAGGAGCGGCTCTCGCCATGCTCCAGCCAGATCATCTCGCCGCGTTCGCGCGCGGCCAGATTGCCGAGCACATGATGCGTCGACGGCTCTATGCCCAGCGCATACTGCCCTGCCTGGAAATTCTGCCACTCATAGGCGCAAGGCAACTGGTCCTTGCGGGTGACGACTTCAAGGCCGAGGCCAAGACGGTCGTTGACCACCGCCACCGGCACCTCGCCCTTGGCGTCGGCGGCGAGCTCGTGCTGCCAAACCTGTTCCTGGAAACCCAATTGCGGCGCCGGCACCGTGCGATAGCCGACCTTCTGCGCCTCGTAGCGCTCGCCGGCATGGCCGGCCCAGACGACGTCGCGGATCGGCGCCAGATAGCGAGAGCCCTCGTCGAGCACCGGATGGCTGACATTGATGTGGTAGAAATACATATGCGGCGTGCGGTTGAAGCCGTGATTGACGACCCGGTCCGAAAGCCGGATCTCGTTGCCGCCGACATCGGCCTCGATCCGCCGCAGCAGATGCAGGTCCTCGCCGAACACCGTCGACTGCTGGACGATAGCCTCGGCCCACAGCACGCAGCGGTCGCCGTCCCATGTCTCGCCATAACCGGTCAGCCGCGCCGGAATGGTGCTGACGCGGCCATGCAGCGAATGGCGCACCGTCTTCTTCGCCGGATAATTGTAGCTGTCGGCCGGCACTTCATCCATGAACAGAATATGATCTAGACCGCAAGTGAGCAGCAGTCCGGAAAATGACCGCGCCCAGGCGAGCCCCTCCTCGCCTTCGTACTCGTGCAGGCCGGGATGGCGAAAGCCGCTCGGCGAATGCCAGCCGATCGCCTGTCCCCTAAAGTCGCAGTCGGCGATATCGAGCGCCCGGTCGACGAGCGCGGTGAAGCGCAATCCCGAGCCGGTGCGAAATTCGAGCATGCGGATGCCTCGCTCCACGCCGTCGCCGAGCGTCATCAGCCGCACGCCGGCGAATTGCGACAGCATGCCGGAGCGTTCCGAGACCTGCCGGCGCGAAAGCGTCTTGCCGTAAAGCTCTACCATGTGACGGCCAATTCCTTCACTTCGCTCTCGTCTCCTTGAGCAGGGCCGACATGTCGGCGCCGGTGATGATGCTCTCCACCGTCAACAGGTCGGTATCGGCGACCGTCTGCTCGGCGACAATCTCGCCGCGGCGCATGACGATGATGCGGTCGGCGACCTGGAAGACATGGTGGATATTGTGGGTGATCAAAAGCACCGAATGACCGGCTGCGCGGACCTCCTTGACGAAGCGCAGCACGCCATGTGTTTCCTCGACACCGAGATTATTGGTCGGCTCGTCGAGGATGATGACCTTGGCGGCGAACTGCATGGCCCGCGAAATGGCGATCGACTGGCGCTCGCCACCCGACAGCGTGCTGACCAGCGCATCGGCGTCGAGCTTTTTCGAGATGCCGACGCGCTTCAAAAGTGCCGAGGCGGCGTCGCGCAACTTGGCGAGGTCGAGCGGCGCGAACACGCCCAACCATTTGAGATTGACCGGCTCGCGACCGAGAAACAGATTGCGCGCGATGCTGAGATCCGGCGCCAGCGACGTATCCTGGTGGATGGTCTCGATGCCGAGATCCATCGCGTCGCGCGTCGAGCGGATGGAGACCTTCTGGCTGCGCACATAGATCTCGCCGCGGTCAACAGGGAACACGCCGGAGATCGCCTTGATCAGGGTGGATTTGCCGGCGCCATTGTCGCCGAGGAGAGCCACCACCTCGCCCTCGTTGAGTGTGAAGGAGGCGCTCTTCAGGGCGCGGACGCTACCGAAGGACTTTTGCAGGTTCTGCAGCCGAAGCACTTCCATGATCAGCTCCTGGCGGCGTTCTTCTGCAGCAAAGCGTGCAGGATGAGCATGGCGAGGATGATGACGCCGACGAAGATGTTGTAGGCGAGCCCCGGCACGCCGATCAGCACGATGCCGTTGCGGATGCTGCGCAGCATCAGCGCGCCGACGATCGTGCCCAGGATCGTGCCGCGCCCGCCGGTCAGCGCCGTGCCGCCGACCACCACCATGGCGATCACTTCGAGTTCGTAGCCGGTGCCGGCCACCGGCGAGGCAGCCGAGATGCGGAAGGCGCTGATCATGCCGGCCAGACCCGCCAGCACCGAGGTCAGGATGAACAGCCAGATCTTGACCGCATCGGCCGGCACGCCGCGCGCCACCGCCGCATTCCGATTGGAGCCGACGGCGCTGATCCAGTTGCCGAGCTTGGCGTAGTGCAGCACGTAGATCGCCAGCAGCGACAGGCCGACGAACCACCACAACGAGGTGTAGAACCGGAATGAGCCGATGTTGAAGCTCCCAGCCAGCAGCGTCACGAAAAAGCCGGGCTGGTCCCAGGATTTCAGCGGGAAGCCTTGTGTGATGTAGAGCGCCGCCCCTCGCACCACAAGCAGCATCGACAGCGTCACCAGGAAGGAGGAGATACCGATCTTGGTGACGATCAATCCGTTGATGGCCCCGATCGCCACGCATAACAACAGCCCGGCAAGCAGCGCCACACCGATATCAACCTGGCCGCTCTGCACCAGAAGCATGACCACGACCGGCGCGAGCCCGAACACGGCACCGACCGAAAGGTCGAATTCGCCCCCCGTCAGAAGCAGCGTCATGCCGAGGGCGATGATGCCGAGCTCGGGCAGGAACGCCATCATGTTGGAGATGTTGAGCGGCGACAGGAAGTTGGCGTCGGCGATAGCGAACGCCGCCAACAGCACGACGAGGATGACGAGCGAGGAGAATTGCGGCGAGCGGATCAGGCTCGACCTGCGCTTGACGCCCGGCATTTCCTCTTCTGCGGCAATTGTCATAACGGTTTGAACCATATCGTGGAGCGACGTCCGCCGCCTGCGCGGCGGACGTCAATTTCCATCACTTGTTGTAGAGTTTCAGGATCGGCTCGACGCTTGTCGCGTCGTAGAGGCTAAAGGTGTGGATGTCGTAGCCGATCGGTTCGCCCGAGGCGGCGAGACCGAGCAGCGCGACCGGCATAAAGCCTTGCGCCGACGGGAACTGCCAGGCGGCCGCGTTGACGAAGCCGGCCTTGACGGCTTCAGCGGTTTCCTTGGAATTGCCCCAGCCGACGACCGGGATCTTGCCGGCCGGCACGCCAGCGCCGTCGAACACCCGCTTGATGCTGGCCGCCACGGAATCGCCGAGTGCGATGATCGCCGGCGGATTGTTGGCCACCATATAGTCGGTCATCTTGGCGATGATGCCGGCTGGATCGGTGCCGCAATCGACCACGTCATATTTGATGCCAAGCGGATCGAAGACGCTGGCGATGCCTTCGGTCTCGAGCTGCTGATAGCTGGCACCCGGCACCTCCACCGGCAGGAACACCTTGTCGCCCTGCTTCACCATCTTGTTGTCGACCAGATACTTGGCCCAGATGACGCCGGCCTCCTTGAGGTCGGCGCCGACATACGCCTGCCGCCCGGTTGCCGGATCATCGGTGTTGAAGAACACGATCGGGATGCCCGCAGCCTTCGCCGCCTTGACCTCCTCGGTCCACAGGCCGGGCTGCGCCGATGTGGTGCCGATACCGTCGGGCTTGGCGGCCAGTGCCGAGTTGAAGGCCTCCTTCTGCGCCGCCATGTCGCCGCCGCTGAAGGAGATCTTGCAGGTCACCTTGAGCTGGTCGCAGGCCTTGGTGGCGCCGGCATTCCAGTCGAGCCAGAATGCATCCGATGGGCCGCCATGCGACAGGAGATAGAACGTCTTCTGGCCGTCCTGTGCGAATGCCGGCGAGCCCAACCCTATCCCTGCCAACAAAGTCGCGGCCGTCGCCAGTTTCAATCCGAATTTCAACATTTCGCTTCCTCCATTATATTTCCTCCCGGTGGAAAGCGCCGCCGCATAGCGGCGACGCAGGACTCCTATCAGAGGCCGTTGGCGCGGAACTTGCCGTCGAGGAATTTCTTGGCGCGCGGCACGTCGTCTTCCGAGAGATGCTCGATGATGACCGGAATGTTCGGGTGCTTTTCGGCAAGCCGCTTGAGATAGAGGTCGTAGTTGAGCGAACCGAGGCCGGGCGCCGGCAGCTCGATCTCGCCGACACCACGGAAAGTGTGGCTCTCCAGCGCGTCCTCGTCGCCGATATCGGCGTGCTTCTCCGACTTGTCGCCGCCCGATCGCTTGACGTCCTTGGCGTGCGCGATCTTGATCTTGTCGGTCAGCGTGTCGAACACTTGGTTCAGGATCTGGTCCATCCTGTCGATGTTATGGGTCTCGAAATAGTTGGTCGGATCCATCAGAAGGCCGAGGCCGGGATGGTCGACCTGCGCGAACATCTTCACCGTCTCCTCGACCGAGCCGACGACATTGTTGACATAGGTTTCGAGCAGGAAGACCGCCCCGTGGTCGTAGGCCGTCTGGGCAAGGTCGGCGATGACCTTACGGCATTCCTCGAAACCTTCCTCGGTCTTGTTCTTGGGATGATGGACCCAGTCGGACTCGGTGTTGTAAGTGCCGGTTTCCGAGATCACGTAGGGCGAGCCGAAATCACGGGCACTGCGGATGATCTCCTTGAGATAGCCGACGCGCTTCTCGCGCTCCGCTCTGTCCGGATGGATGATGTTGGTGTAGCCCGACACGCAGCACACCGGCAGATTGTGGTCGCGGAAGACGTCGCGAACAGCCCGGGCCTTGTCCTTGGTGATCTGCCCGGCCGACAGGTCGACATCCCTGAAATGCAGGTCGAGCTGCACCGTGTTGAAATCGAGCGCGCGGATCTTCTGCGCGGTTTCCTTGAGGCTGTACGGGAAATAGCCCGTGAAAATACCTGCCTGCATCATGATATGAAGTCCTCCCTGTAAGTGATTCAGCTGATTGGGTTTGTCGAGATTTCGGAAAGCTTGACCGTGCGGCCCTCGTCGATCGAGCGGTAGCCGGCTTCGATCAGCGCCATGGTCTTGACGTTGTCGGCGACCGAGAGTGCCGGCGGCTCACCCGTCTTCACCGCGTGCTGGAGTTGCTCCATCACGCCGATGAAGGCATGCGGGAACCACATCGTGCCCCAGCTGGGTGTCACCCATTCGCCGCCAGTGGTTTCGGTCGAAGCATAGGTCAGCGTCGAGGCGGAACCAGTCGGCCAGCCAATCGTGCCCTTGGCGACGCCCTTGGTGCCGTCGACGCGCCAGTTGATGTGCTGGTCGTCCTTGTAGCCCTCCTGGCGCGGGCCGGACCAAACATCCTCCAGCGACACGGCGAGCACGCCGGACGGGAACCGCAGCGTCGAAACGGTGATGCCGTCCGAATGATCGAAGCGGGTGCGCGGATCCTTGCGGGTCAGCGTGGTGATCTCCAGGGGATCACCGAACAGGAAGCGCAGCACGTCGAGGTGGTGGACGCTCATATTGGCGAGCGTCAGCCGATCGTAGTCCTCGAGGAAGCTCTGCCAGTGCGGGATCGCGTGCATGTCGATCTGCGCGAAGACGATGTCGCCGAGCGCGCCGCTGTCCATGATCTGCTTCAGCACGCGCATCGACTGGTCATAGCGCATGTTCTGGTTGACCGAGAGGATCTTGCCGGCCTTGGCCGCCTCGTCGCGCAGCTCGATTGCATCCTTGAGCGACAACGCCAGCGGCTTCTGCGCCAGGATCGCCTTGATGTGCTTCTGCTTCAGCGCATGCCGGATTAGCGCCGGCTGCTGGTCCGGCGGAAAGGCAAGGTCGATGATCTCGACATTTTCGTCCTCGATCAGTTGTTCAGGCATGCCGTGGACGGTCGGGATCTCCCAGCGCCTTGCGACCTTCTCGGCGCTGGCTTTGGTCCGCGAGGCGATCGCCACCACCGGAAAGCCGGCATCGTGATAGGCAGCAAGATGGCATTCGGCCATGATCATGCCGGCGCCGACGCAGCCGATTCTATACTCTTTCGTGCGGACCTTCACGTCCGGCTCGAACCCGTTGTTTGCCATCTGATCCTCCCGAAGCTCGTTTCTTGCAGCCGCCGTCATCGTGCCAGCGCTCCGCCGCTTTGCCCGAAATAATGCACTCTGGCCGGCTCACAGGATATCGCCACCATGGCGTCCGGCCTTATGTCCGGCTGGCCACGCAGCAGCGCCCTCAGGCGCGCCTGCCCGGCAGCGAGCGTCACCACGGTGTAGCCGCCAAGCGGCTCGACCTCGAACACCCGCGCCGGGCGGCCCGCGCGCCCATCCGATATTTCCCCATCCAGCCATGGCCGGACCTTGATATCTTCCGGCCTGAGCCCGATCTCGACGGCATCGGCCGGAGCAGCCTTGTCCGCGATACGGATCGCGCCTTCCGCCGCCTCGACGCCGCCCTCGCCGCGCACCGATTTCAAGATATTCATCATCGGCGAGCCGAGCAGCCGCGCCACATAGGTGCTGGCCGGGCGATCATAGATCTCGGCCGGCGCGCCGATCTGCCTGATCTTGCCATCCTCCAGGATGGCAATGCGGTCGGCGACCGACATCGCCTCTTCCTGGTCGTGGGTGACATAGATCAGCGTCTTGCCGAGCTCGCGCTGGATGCGCTTCAGCTCGACGCGCGTCTCCTCGCGCAGCCTGGCATCGAGCGCCGAGATTGGATCGTCCATCAGATAGGCATTGGGATCGCGCACCAGCGCGCGGGCGATCGCCACGCGCTGCCGCTCGCCGCCCGACAGCTGCGCCGGCGGCTTGTGCAGGATGTGGCCGATATGCAGCTTGGCCGCGACATCGGCGACACGCCTTTCTATATCGGCCTCGTCGACCCGGCGTTCGACCAGGGGAAAACGGACATTGTCGCGCGCGCTCATATGCGGAAACAGCGCCAGGTTCTGGAACACCATGGCGATGTTGCGCTCGGCCGGCGACACGGTGTTGACTGGCCTGCCGCCGATCAGGATTTCACCCGCGTCAGGCGTTTCAAGCCCGAGCACCAGGCGCAGCACCGTCGACTTGCCCGACAGCGGCGGGCCGAAGAAGCAGAAGAACTCATTGTCGTCGACAGTGAACGAGGCGTCGTCGACGGCCAGCGTGTTGCCGTAGCGTTTCGTCACATTGCGGAAGACGATATCGGCCATGGTCTCAGCCCGCTTTCATCGCAAGGCCGGTCGCGGCGTCGAAGACGCGCACCGACTGCGCGGCCGGCGCGACGACTGCCGTTTGTCCGATGGCCAGCCCAACATCATTGTCGAACAGCGCCTTCACCGCGCTCTCGCCTTGGCCGAGATGGACGATGGTGCGCGCGCCGATGCGCTCGACGAAGGTTACCGGCAAGGAGAGCCCCTGGCCGCGTTTGACCAGCGCCGCCTGTTCGGGTCGGAATCCGTAAAGCACATCGCCCCGCGCGCCCCGCACAGCGGCGGCGATTTCGGCCGCCAGCGGCGGCGTCGCACCGAATGGCCCGAGGTCGACGACCAGGCCCCGGTCGCTTTCCGCTGGCCTGCCCTTGAGCAGGTTCATGCCCGGCGCACCGATGAAGCGGGCGACGAAGACATTGGCCGGATTGTTGTAGACCTCGAGCGGCGTGCCGACCTGCTGCAGCACGCCATGGTCCATCACAGCGATGCGGTCGGCCATGGTCATGGCCTCGAGCTGATCGTGGGTGACATAGACCATGGTTTGCTTGAACTGGCGCTGCAACTGCTTCAGCTCGGTGCGCATGACCGCCCGGAAGGCTGCGTCGACGTTGGACAGCGGCTCGTCGAGCAGGAAGATCGCCGGCTCCATGATCGCCGAACGGCCGATCGCCACACGCTGCAAGATGTTGACCGACAGCCGGTCGGCCTTGCGGTCGAGCAGCGGTGTCAGTTGCAGCATCTCGGCAATGGCGCCGACGCGGCGATCGATCTCGGCCTTTGGCGCGCCGCGCATTTTTGGGCCGTAGGCGAGGTTCTGGCGCACCGTCATATGCGTGAAGATCGCATAGTTCTGGAAGACGAAGCCGACGCCGCGCCGCCCCATCGGCACGCCGGCCATGTCGCGCTCGCCAAACAGGATCTTGCCACCCGTCGGCTCTTCCATCCCGGCGATCATGTTCATCGTTGTCGACTTGCCGCAGCCGGACGGCCCGAGCAGCGCCATGAACTCGCCATCAGCGATGGCCAAGTCCATCGTCTTCAGCGCGGTGAAGTCGCCGAATTTCTTGACCAGGTTCTGCAGATGGATGGCGCTCATGCCGTCACCTCGCGTGCCCGGGCCATGCGCTTCATGGCAAAGACCGCGGCGATGGACAGCACGATCAGGATCGCCAGCGCGATCGCCGCGACATAACCCCAGATCAGGTCCTGCGTGGTGAGCTTGTAGATGTAGACGGAGATCGTCTCGGTGGCGACACCGGGGCCGCCGCCGGTCATGATGTAGAGCGTGTCGAATATCTTGAAGTTCTCGATCATCCTGATCGCCAGCGCGATGATTATGATAGTCTTCATCTTCGGCAGCACGATGGTGACGAAGCGCTGCCAGGGATTGGCGCCGAGCAGCGTCGCCGCCTTGATCTGGTCCTCGGGCACGCCGACCAGGCCGGCAAGCAGGATGAGGAACATCAGCGGCGTCCACTGCCAGATATCGGCGACCATGACGGCTATGAGCGCCAGCGTCGGGTCCGAAAGCCAGGCGATGGTGACGGGAAAGCCTGATATCGATGACAGGATGTCGTTGACCGGTCCACCGGACTGGAACAGCATGAAGAACATGTAGCCGGCCACAGCCGGCACCACCATCATCGGCATCAGAAGGATCGAGTAGAAGATCCGCTTGCCGGGAAACTCGTCGGCAAACAGCGTGGCGAGCGCGAGACCCAGCAGGAATTCCGCGGGCACGCAGACGATCATGACGATGGCCGTGCGCTTCAGCGCGCTCCAGAAGCGCGCGTCGGCAGCAAGGTCGGTGTAATTGGCGAAATTGTTCCATAGCGACCAGGCGCTCCACCAGCCGAGGCCCGAAAGCGGTGACCAGTCGGTCAGGCTGATGTACAGCTGCATCAACAGCGGGAAGACCGCGATGAACAGCACCAGGATCTGCGCCGGCAATGTCAGCCGGAAGCCGAGCTTTGCGCCTTCGTCCCGCAAGGCTGGCTTTGCCTGGACGGTCTTCATCACGTCCTCCGAAATCGTCGCAGTCACCGCGCTCATTGCTTGAGCGCCCCGAACGTCAGCCCGCGCACCAGATGACGCTGGATGGCGATGCCCATGATGACCGGCGGCACCGCGGCGATCAGACCGAGCGCGGCCTTGGCGCCATAGAGCTGTCCGGTCATCGAGGAGGAGAGCGACGCCATGTAGACGGGAACCGTCACCCATTCGCGCGTCGTCAGAAGCAGCGCGATCAGATAGTCCGACCAGTTGAGGATGAAGACAAACAGCGCGGCGCTGGCCAGCGGCGCGCGCATCATCGGTAGTGTGATGCGGGTGAAGACTCGCAACCGCGAACAGCCCTCGACCAGTGCTGCCTCCTCGATCTCGCGCGGCATGTCGTCGAAGAAGGTCTTCATCAGCCAGAAGGCAAAAGGCAGCGTGACGATGCCGTAGATCAGCGACAGCCCCCACCAGCTGTCGGTGAAGTTGAGGAAGGCCCACATGATCATCACCGGGGTCATGACCGCCATGGGCGGAAACAGGCGAAGCTGGATCAGTGCCAGCGGCAGGTTCTGGCCCGAGCCGAAGCGCGATAGCCCGTAGGCCGCCGCAGTGCCCGCTGACATGGCGATCGCCGTCCCGAATACCGCCGACAGCAGCGACGACAGGATCGGCTTCAGGGCGGTGCGGTCGAGCGCGACGATCAAATTGTTGGTCGATTCACCGAAGACGAAGCGGAAATTGCTGAGTGTCGGGTTCTTCGGCCACCAAGTCAGTTCAGCGCCGGTCGCCGACCATTCGGCGATCGGCTTGAAGGCCATCGACACCATCCACAGGATCGGCACCAGCGTCACCGCCATTGCCGCTGATATTGCGGCATAGCGGAATATCTCGAAAGGAATTGAACGCTTCATCTTGCAGCTTTGCTGGTACCATCGTTTGCGGAGGGGAAGAGCAACTCCTCCCCTCCCTTGGCGCGATCCTGGGAGGATCAGCTGATCGGATCGAGAACGGTGGGCCATGCCTCCTTGTTGGTCTTGATGGCTTCGAGAAGCTTCTCCTCGCCGGTCCGGCGCGCGATCTTCTTCCACTCGGCCTCGGTGTCGGCCATCGCCTGCTCGGCGGTCTTTGCCTTGGTCAACGCGGCGACGAGGTTCTCGTCCAGCGCATTGTGGAAGGCGGTGGCACCGGGGTAGTTGACGGTCGGCACGGTGCGGGCGACCGTCTCGCGCACCACATCCATGTGGTAGGCGTGGTAGGTCTGGCGGACCAGCGGGTCGGAGAAATCCGACAGCCGGAACGGATCGAAATAGCCACCCGGATTGGCGGTCATCCAGGCGTAGATGCGGCTCGATCCGAGCCATTGCAGGAACAGGTAGCAGGCCTCCGGATTCTTGGCCTGCGAGGAGACCGAAGCCGACAGATTGAGCCAAAGCACCGAACGGCTGATCAGCTTGCCGTCGATCTCGCGGCCCGGTGGCAGCATCGAGCCGATCTTGCCGGTGACAGCTGAATCCTTGTTGCCGGCATTGTCGAGGAATTTCGGCAGGTTGGAGAAGGCGCAGGTCATGGCGGCGCCGCCCTTGGCGAAATTGCCATACTGTTCCGGCCAGCCCCATGAGATCGCATCCGGCGAATGGTGGACCAGCGATGCAATGTACTCGTTGGTCGCAGCGATACCTTGCTCGGAATTGATCAGCGCCTTGCCGGTGTCGTCGAACAGGAACTGATTTGGCGAAGCCATTGAGACATAACGCTGATACCAGTTGGTGTAGCCCCAACCCTGGTTGCGCAGATCGGTCGAGCCGAACAGGCCCTTGTCCGGGCGCTGGAAGAAGGCCGCGATCTCGTCATGCTGCTTCCAGGTCTTCGGCGGCGCCAGCTCGTAGCCGTGCTTGTCGGAGAAGGCTTTCTTCTCGGCCGCATCGCCGAACAGATCGGTGCGGTAGACCCAGGTCTGGAAATCGCCATCCAGCGAAACGCCATAGGTCGAGCCGCGATACTGGTTGAGCAGCGACACGCCCTTGGCGCCGTTGACATAGCCGCGCTCGGGGTCGTCCCATTCGGGCTTATGCTGGGCGACGAGGTCGTCGAGCTTCAGGATGCCGCCGGTTTCGGCGAGGTCGCCGAGGCGGTTCCACTCGACCGCATAGATGTCATAGGCCCCACCCTTGGTGGAGATGTCCTGCATCGTCTTGGTGAATTCCTGGCCATTCGGCACGCCGACGATCTCGAGCGGAATGCCGGTTTCCTTTTCCCACAGATCCTTGATCGAAGGCGCGCCGGCGGGAAACGGCTGCGTCAGCTGGCCGATCGAGCCGTCGGACAGGCCGAGCACGATCCTGGTCGGCGCCTTGCCGGCGCCCTTCATCGCCTTGGCCGCCTCGATGGCGCGGCCTTCCGGAGAGTCGGGCCCATATTGATAACGCTCCGAGCCGTCGAAGCCCGTGGGGCCGCCGATCATGCCCGGCGCGAGTGCGTCGGCGGCGTAGGCGCGGCTGGGACGGATGAATTTTGGCGCGATACCTGCTGCGGCAACAAGCACTGCCGCCTTTCCACCGGACGCCAACAAACGGCGCCGCGACATGCGGATCAAATTCGACATTGGAACTCCTCCCTCGGGCCTTGTTCCTCCATGGCCCTCGTGATGGATATTGACGGCACTGGGATAAGGCTGTCAACATCATAAATAATCAAAACACGTCATAACATCGCAATCGAGGAGGAAAAATGCATTCTGCTGAGATCACCATACAGCATCCGATGCTTGCATTTGAGGGAATCATGCACCACGCCAGCAAGTTGTGGTCCGCCCAGGCGATTTGGTGTAGCGCGCCGGCTTGCGCATCGGCTAAGGCCGGATACATCATTTCCCATCAGAATCGCGGATGGCAATGAAGTCATCGTCCGACATCCGTCCGTTAAATCCGTGATTTTGATGCGCCCGT
Organism: Mesorhizobium sp. M6A.T.Ce.TU.002.03.1.1; assembly: GCF_003997275.1. Classification (NCBI taxonomy): domain Bacteria; kingdom Pseudomonadati; phylum Pseudomonadota; class Alphaproteobacteria; order Hyphomicrobiales; family Phyllobacteriaceae; genus Mesorhizobium; species Mesorhizobium sp. M6A.T.Ce.TU.002.03.1.1. Next base: position 13,600 of record NZ_RZTI01000044.1, on the reverse strand, counting down.
AGCGCCTAGCATGAGGTGATCGACTGTGCGGTCCACCCTGACAGACATAGCCCGGGAAGCCGGTGTTTCCGCCGCCACGGTCGACCGTGTGCTCAACAACCGCGCCGGCGTCAGGGCGCGCACCCGCGAAGTCGTGCTCGAAACGGCGCAGCGGTTAGGCTACATCGCCGAAAATTCGAACAGCCCGAACTCACGTACGGCGCTGCCCGGCGATGTCATGCGGCTCGACTTCGCGCTGCCCGCTGGCACCAATTCCTTCATCAAGATGCTGCACCGGCATATCGAGGCGCAGGCGCAGGCGCGGCCCGATCTCGACGTGCGCGTCGCCACGATTGAAGGCTTCAATCCCGACCGGCTCGCCCGCCTGCTGCAGGACTTGCATGGCCAGACGCAAGGCGTCGGCGTCATTGCGCTCGACCATCCGACCGTCCGCGAAGCGATCCGCTCGCTGTCGGCCAGCGGCGTCAAGGTCGTCACCATCGCGTCCGACATCCTGCACGTGCCGAGGGTTGCCTATATCGGCATCGACAATCGTGCCGCCGGCCGCCTCGCCGGCTATCTGCTCAACCGCTTCATGGGCACTGATCGTCCGGGCAAGGTCGCGTTGTTCGCCGGCTCGCTCTCCTATCGCGGCCACGAGGAGCGCGAGATGGGCTTCCGCCACATCCTGACGGAGGAATCGCCCAATTTGCAGATCGTCGAGATGCGCGAAATGCTCGACGACCGGGAAAAGGCCTATTCAGAGGCCTCCGCGCTGCTGGACCGGCATCCGGATCTGGCCGCGATCTACAATGTCGGCGCCGGCAACACCGGCATCGCCAGGGCGCTGAAGGAGCGCGGGCGCGCGCTATCGACCGTGTTTCTCGGCCACGAGGTGACGGAAGGCACCAAAGAGCTTCTACTCGACGGAACGCTCGACGCGGTCATCGACCAGAACCCGCGCGTCGAGGCCCGCGAAGCACTGAACACTTTGAGCCACGCGGTCAGGGGCTTGCCTTACGAACTGCACCAGCCGCGCTTGCAGGTGATCTTCAGGGAAAGCATCCCGGAGATCTGAACGGAACCTCAGGGATGAGAGAGAGGCCGCGCCGGCTGGCGCAGCCCCGCAGCATTTTCAACTAAGTCTACTGGACGGCGGCGACTTCCGTATAAGCACCATCGACAAAGCTCTTGTCGACCCATTTGCTATAATCGATCGAGCCTTTCAAAAGCCCGGCGCCGGCCATGAACTTCTCTTCGCTCTTGAGCGCCGCGATCGCATCGTCGGTGAGCTTCGGGTCCTGGTAGAACAGGCCCTGGCTGTAGGTCTTGCGGACGGATTTTTCCGACGATTTGGTCGCCTCGACGAAGGTCTTGATCGTCTCGTCGGGATGCGCGTCGGCCCAGCGCGAAATCTCGATATCGACCTTCAGCAGCCGCTTGACGAGATCGGGGTATTTCGCCGCGAAGGCGCCGTTGACGGAGATGACGTTCGGCACGTTCCATTCCGGATGCGTGCTGGTGTCGTAGAGCACGCGGGCCTCGCCGGTGTCGACCAGCTTGGCCGCCGTCGAGTCCGTCTCGACAATGGCATCGATGTCATCGCGCAGCAGTGCGGGCCCTGACGCCTCGAAGGGTAGGTTCAGCCCTTCGATGTCGCTGGTCGTCAGGCCGACGCTGTTCAGCGCCTTGCTGAAATTCGAATGCCGTACCGTGCCGGTGAGATAAGCGGCCTTCTTGCCCTTCAGATCCTGCAGCGTCTTTAGCGGCGAGTCGGTCTTGACGATGATGGAGGAGCCGCCTGCCTTCACATAGCTCGACACGCCGATGAGCTTGACGTCGGCGCCGGACGCGGCGACGCGCAGCGCTGGATTGTTGCCGGTATAGGTGACCTCGATCGCTCCGGTCGCCAATGCGGTGGTCGCCTCCGAGCCGCCGTTGAAAGTAACCAGTTCGACCTTGATGCCGTCCTTGGCGAATTCCTTTTCCCACCAGCCATGCTGCTGGGCGAGGATGAATTTGAGATGCCCCGGTGCGGTGCTGCCGATGCGGATGACTTCAGGCTTGTCCTGCGCGAAGGCGGGAGCGACGACGACAGAGGCGCCGATGGCCGCGGCTATGGCGCCCTGCAAGAGCAATCGGCGTAATGCACTGAAAGATATCCTGGGCATCTGAAATTCCTTCCTGATTGGCATGAACTGCTTGATTGGTTCAAATCATTGAGGCTTCCGACTGGCCCTTCCAGGCGGTTGCCCAGCGTTCGAACCAGACGAGCAGGTAGTTGACGACGAGGCCGATGACGGTGAGCGTCAGAATGCCGGCATACATGTCGGCCGTTTCCATCATCAGTTGCGAGTTCTGGATGAGAAAGCCGAGACCGGATTTGGCGGCCAGCATCTCGGCGCCGATCACCGCGAACAGCGAGGATTTCACGCCGAGCCGCGCGCCGGCGACGATCGAGGGAATGCTGGCCGGCAGGATGATTTTCCTGAACATGTCGAAGTCGGACGTGCCCATCGAGCGCGCCGCCTTGATCAGCAGCGGATCGACCGACGTGACGCCGCTGATCGTGTTGACGAGGAGGAAGAACACCGAGGAGTAGAAGGTGATCGCCACCTTCGATTCCTCGCCGATACCGAGCAGAAGGATGAACACCGGCAGCAGCGCGAACTGCGAAGTGTTGCGCAGCGTCTGCACCAGCAGATCGGAGACCTTCTCGAGCAGCGAATAGCGCCCCATCAGCAGGCCGAGCGGGATGGCAACGACCACGCCCAGCGCGAAACCAATGGCCGCGCGTTGCAGGCTGATACCGATATGCTCGACCAGCACGCCCGAGGCGAGCAGATCCCACCACGCGACCAGCACCTCACTCAGCGGCGGGAAGAAGATGCGGTTCAGCCAGCCGAGCCGTGGCGCGATCTCCCAAGTGAGAAAGAACAGGCCAAGCAGCGGCAGGCCGTAGATGAACGTGCCGAAGCCGGCTCCTCTCCTGCGCCTGACGGCCGGGGTAGCGCTGCGGGCCTTGATTGCCGGGACCCTGGCGGCGGCCACCGCTTCACCGGCTCCGGCAAACGGATGAAAGCCGCCGGCAGGGCCGAACTTTTCGGTCAGATAGGCCATGCCAAACTCCTCAGTGGCTGAACGCCGGCGACAGCGTCCAGTCCTTTTGCGCCTTGTTGACTTCGTCGCGCAGCACTTCCCAGACGCGGGCGCGGTGATTGTTGAAGGCCGCACTTGCGCGGATATCGCCGTTGCGCGGCCGCGGCAGGTCGATGTCGATGATCTCCTTCACCGTGCCCGGGCGTGCTGTCATGACGACGACCCGATCGGCCAGGAAAATCGCCTCGTCGATCGAATGGGTGACGAAGATCACGGTGGTCTTGATCTTGCCCCAGATCCTGAGCAGCTCGCCTTGCAATATCTCGCGCGTCTGCTGGTCGAGGGCGGCGAACGGCTCGTCCATCAACAGCACTTCCGGATTGCTGGCGAGTGCCCTGGCGATCGCCACGCGCTGCTGCATGCCGCCGGAAAGCTGGTTGGGGAAGCGGTCCTCGAAACCGGCAAGGCCGAACAGCGACAGAAGATGACGGGCCGTGGCGGTGCGCTCCGATTTGGGCACGCCGCGCACTTCCAGCGCATATTCGATATTGGCCAGCGCCGTGCGCCACGGAAACAGCGCATATTGCTGGAACACATAGCCGGTCTTCGGGTCCGGCCTGGTGATCCGCCTGCCATCGAGCTGGACACCGCCACTGGTCGCCGACGTAAGCCCGCCGATGATATCGAGCAGCACCGATTTGCCCGAGCCGCTCGGCCCGACCAGCGTGATGAACTCGCCCTTGCGGATGGCGAGATCGACGCCGTCGAGCACGGTGACGCGGTCGGTCGCCTCGCCATCGACGGTGATGGATTGTCCCGGCTTGAGCTGAAAAGTCTTCTTGATGTCGCTGACGACGATGCGATCCATGTCTGTCTCCGATCGTTTCACTGCGCCACGCGGATGCGGTGCGTCGGGTCGAGCTGCGAGCCGCCGGCCTTGCCGCGCTTCCAGCCGAGCGCACGGGCGTAGCCGCCGAACAAATGACGTGCCTCGACCTCCGCCTCGCTGATGCCGGTCGGACCTTCGGCGACCTCGGCCACGTAGAGCGCATCGGTCGGGCAGTAGATCTCGCAGAGGAAGCAGGTCTGGCAGTCTTCCTGCCGCGCGACCACCGGCACGCCGCCCGTCGCGTCGAAGACATTGGCCGGGCAGACCTTGACGCAGATGTCGCATTCGACGCACCGCGTGGCCGAGACGATCTCGATCATGACGCCAGCTCCGCCAACCGTTCGGGCGCCCCAGCGATACGGAAATCATCAACGCCGGTGATCACCAGCCGGTGCGCGAAGGCGGGGTTCTTGCCCGGCAGATCGGTGCGGCGATGCATGCCGCGGCTCTCGTTGCGATAACGTGCGGCAGCGATCGACCAGCGCCCGGCGGCAGCAATCGACGCGGCTTCGCGCGTGCGGATCCGCTCTAGTCCCTCGCCTTGCAGGTGATCGCGCACGTCGCGCCACAGCGTCTCAAGCCGCTCGCCGCTCTTTTCCAGGCCGGTGTCGCTGCGGAAGAAATTCTTGTCGAGCGGTGTGACCTCATTGCGCACGGCTTCTATCACCTCGCCTGCGGAAACATCGGCACGCGGCGAAGCCGCCGGCCGCAGACCGGCCTGGCCGAGCGGCAGCACCTCGCTGCGGAACGCCTTGCCGCCGCGGCGCCTGGCGTGGGTCGAGGCACCCTTGCCCGCCCACCAGCCGCTGGCCAGCGCCCAGGATGAATTGATGGCGCCGCCGCCCGACACCGCACCGGTCATGATCTCGCGGCTGGCCGCATCGCCGGCGACATAAAGGCCGGGCACGCCGGTGGCGCAGTCGTCGGAGATGATATCGATGCCGCCGGTGCCGCGCACCGTGCCTTCGGCGCGCAGCGTGACGCGGAACAGGTCTCTGAAGGGATCGATGCCGGCGCGGTCATAGGGCACGAAGCAATTCGGCTGTCCCTGGCGCAGCCAGCCTTGCAGCGCCGGCTCGGCCTGGTCGAGCCGCGCATAGAGCGGCCCCTCGATCAGCGCACGCGCCACTTCTTCCTCGCGGTCGCCGATGCCATTGCGCAGCGGCTCGCCAGTCGGTCCGAGGATGGGCGAACCGTCCTCGCGGTGGAACGAGGCCCAGCGGAACGGCAGGCCCTTGTTCAGCGACGAGCCATGCGGCGCCAGCGTGTACTTGCCGGTGAATTCCATGCCCGAAAGGCTGGCGCCGGCTTCCGCCGCCATCAGATAGCCGTCACCGGTCAGCCCGGTCGAGCCGAGGATGCGTTCGCGGAAGGCGCAGCCGCCGGTTGCCAGCACGACCGCCCTGGCATCGACGCGCCAGTCGCGCTCGGCCTGGCGGCCGACCCCGGCCGCACCGACGATCGCATCGCCGTCGGACAGGAGTTCGAGCGCCGGATGATGATCGAGCACGGTGACGCCGGCCAGAAGCACCCGGCGGCGCATGAAGCGCATATAGTCCGGCCCGCGCAGATTGGCGATGTAGAGCCGCCCGTCATCCTCGCTCGGAAACGGATAGCCCCACTCAGAAAGTTGCAGCAGGTTGCGGTAGGCGGTGTCGACGCAGCGCAGCATCCAGCGCTGGTCGGCAAGCTCGCCGGTGCGCTGCCAGCGCCGCTCGACCACCGCATGCCTGTTGTCGCCCGGCGGCACGCACCAGGTGCCGGTGTTCGACGGCGCCGTGGCGCCGCTGGTGCCGAGATAACCCTTGTCGGCCAACACCACGGTCGCACCGTTCTCAGCCGCGGCGACCGCCGCCCAGGCGGCCGACGGACCACCGCCCAGCACCAGCACATCGGCTGCGAGGTGCAGCCTTTCGGGAGCGGATCGGACGGCTCTGGCAGTCTTCGGCATGATCACTCACGGAAAGGGGAATTGGTGGCCGGCCGAGGGCGGCAGGTTCGGTCAGGCCGCCCTGGAGAACCACACCGGCTCGTTGCCGGCGCTCCATTTGATATTGCAGCCGATCGACGGCACCTGCTCAGCGGCCGGCGTTTCGCCCTTCAGCACCGTGTCGACCGCGGCGCGCAGATCGGCACCCGTCACCGGCTTGCCGTTGCCCGGCCGCGCTTCGTCGAACTGGCCGTGATAGGCGAGCCGCCGATCGGCGCCGAACAGGAAGAAATCGGGCGTGCAAGCCGCTCCATAGGCTTTCGCCGTCTGCTGTGAAGCGTCCTTGAGATAGGGGAAGCCATAGCCGAATTTGTCGGCCTCCTCGCCGATCCGGGCCAGCGCCTCCTCGGGATGCGCCTCATGGTCGTTGGCGTTGATCGCCACCACCTGCAGGCCCTTGCCGGCATAGTCGTTGGCGAACGCCGCGAGAGCCTCGCGGATCAGCACGACGAACGGGCAGCGGTTGGAGATGAAGGCAACGAGCAGCGCCGGCTTGGCGTCGAAATCGGCCAACCTGTGAAGCACGCCTTGCGCGTCCGGCAGCAGGAAATCGGCAGCCTTCGTACCAAGGTCGATAGGATTGGATTCTGTCTTCGGCATCGATGGGCTCCCTTTGTGTCTCGCAGTCCAGCCGCGAACGCCCATGCCGTTCGCAGTTAGTCTATGAATTTAGTAGAATTATAGGCTGGAGATGCCGTTCGCGGTCAAGCTGGCGGGATGGAATATCATCCCAATGTTTGTTCCGGACCTGCAACTTTGTTCGGCCCGCAAGCGTCCTGGAGAAAACGGCGCTCCGGACCGGCGTCCGACCACGACGGCCGGCGCCTCCACATTTCGCGTTAAATGGCCGTCTCGCACAGGGGCAAAGCGGGCCTGCCGATATTGGCCTTAGTCTGCGTCCGCGACCTCTGGATACAGCGCCTGCGCCAGGTCGCGGATCGCGTCGGCGGTGCGTGGGCCGAAACCGATCATGTAGGCGCCGTCCAGCACGATCAGCGCCTTTGTCTTCGCCGCCGGCGTGGCGCTCAGCGCGCGTGTGCCGAACACCTGCTCGGCGGTCGGCCCGCCCTTGCCGTCGCTCATCATCAGGATGACATCGGGCGCCATTTCGATCAGCTTCTCCTCCGACGCCGGCTTGTAGCCCTTCACGACAGCCATCGGATTGATGCCGCCGGCATAACGGATGATCGCATCGGCCGCCGTGCCGGCGCCGGCCGCGCTGAGCCGCACGAGGCCGTGGAAGAACACCACCTTCTTGCGGCGCTCGGCCGGTATTTTTGCGGTGAGATCGGCGGCTGCCCGGAAGGCATCGAGCACGCGCCTTGAAACCTCCCTGCCCTTGTCCTCAAGGCGAAGCGCTGCGGCGATCAGGGTAATCTTGCGCTCGATGCCTTGTGGACTGTTGTCTTCCGGCACGAAGACGACGGGGATCGCCAGCGACTTCAGCACCTCGATCGCCTCCGGCGGCCCGCTGTCCTGCGCCGCCAGGATCAGATCGGGGCGAAGCGCGACCAAGCCTTCGACGGACAACTGACGCCGATAGCCGACATTGGGCTTTTGCGCGACGGCAGCGGGATATTTGCTGCCACGATCGACGGCGATGATCCGCTCGCCGGCGCCCAGCGCATCGACGATTTCGGTAACGTCGGAACCGAGCGTCAGGATCCTGGTTGCCGGACCGGTCGCGACTGTCCGCCCTGCTGCATCGACGACCGTCTCGGCGGCCAGCGCTTTGAACCCGCAAGACGGCGCAAGAACAGAAAGCGCCAGCAGCAGCACCGCCATATTGCTCGATCGAAACCAGCGCACTTGTCCGCACCCGCTATCACTGCCGACCATGCCATTCGCTCCTGTGTTTAAGAATCCTGGAAGATGGTCGTGGCCTATAAAATTAAAGTTGACTAATGTCATCATGTTTCAATAAGTAGCCCTGCCCGACCGCCGGTCGAGGCTTCTCCATCATGCCAGCCAGGGCCGACGGCCGCCGCCAGCAATCTTGCTTTTCCCGGGGGCGGCATCGCTATGAGACTGACAAGCAACAAGACCTTGATGGCGAGCACCGCGCTCGCCTTCGCGCTCGGCCTGTGTGTCGCGCCGCCCGCCGCCGCGCAGGAGGAGCAGAAGCAAGGCGCCGCCGCCAAGGCCGACAGGCCGGTCAAGGTCCCCCAGCAGACTGAAGCGAACGAGCCAACCGTGCTCGACCTGATCACCATTTCGGCGACGATGATCAAGACGGCTGTCATCGACTCGATGGCAGCAATCAGTGCCGTCGATCAGGAAGAGCTCGAGCGCATCCAGCCTGACACCGCCGCCGACATCTTTCGCACCACCCCCGGCGTTGCCGCCTCGATGAACGGCGACGATCCGGCGACCGCCATAAACATTCGCGGACTGCAGCAGTATGGCCGCGTGGTGGTGACGCTCGACGGCGCCCGCCAGGACTACTGGCGCGTCGGCCACGGCTCGGGCTCGTTCTATGTCGAGCCCGAATTGATCAAGGATGCGACAGTCATTCGCGGCCCGGTCTCGAATGCCTATGGCTCGGGCGGCATCGGCGGCGTCGTCTCCTTCGAAACCAAGGATGCCGGCGATTTCCTCAAGCAGGAGGAACGCTGGGCGCTGAGCGAGAAGCTCGGTTATGAGAGCAATGGCGACGGCTTCACCACCAGCACCACCGGTGCCTACCGCTTCAGCGACGACGCCGACATCATCGGCAATCTCATCTATCGCGACCGCGACAGCTACATCGACGGCAATGGCGACACTGTGCCGTGGACCGGCGAGCGCATCACCAGTGGCTATATGAAGGCAACGCTGCGGCCGGCCGACGGTCACGAGCTGAAGCTTGGCACCATCCTGCAGCGCTACAGCGACCAGATCACCGGATCGAGCGGCTCGACCTCGCCGACGCTCAGCCGTTACGACACCGACACAACCAATCAGACCTACACGGCCGCCTACACCTGGAAGCCGGACGACAACGAGCTGATCGACTTCAGTGCCAATGCCTACCACAACCGCACGCGCGCCGAGCAGACACAGGTCTGGCCGACTTCCGCGATCGGAAACTTCCGCTACTATGACGTCGCCACGACGGGCTTCAACGTGAAGAACTCCTCGCGTTTCGACGCCTGGAAGATGGCCCACACGCTCACCTACGGGCTCGACTACTACTATCTGGAAGCATCATCGGAGGCCGCGCATTTCGGCGCCGGCGAACAACAGGGCTATGGCGGCTTCCTGCAATGGCAGGGCGACTATGATAACTGGCTGCAGCTCATCGCCGCCATGCGCTATGACGGCTACCAGCTCGACGGTGAGACAAAGACCGTGCCGCCGGAGGAAGCCTCGATGTCGGGCGACCGCTGGTCGCCGCGCCTCACCGTAGGCGTCACGCCGCTCGAAGGCTTCCAGCTCTACGGCACCTATTCCGAAGGCTACCGGGCACCGGGCCTGCAGGACGTCTATCGCGGCGGCGGTGCGCACGGCTCTGGCGACACCTACGTGCCCAATTTGCTTCTTCAGCCCGAAACGGCGAGGAACTGGGAAGCCGGCGTCAATTTGAAATATGACGACATACTGGCCGCTGGCGACCTGTTTCGTGCCAAGGTCAACGTCTTCCACACCGATGTCGAGGATTACATCGAAGTCGACCTGCGCCCCGACGTAACGCGCACGGCGATCAATATCGGCGACGCGCGGCTGAAAGGCATCGAGGCTGAGGCGGTCTATGACTATGGCTGGGGTTTCGTGAACCTTGCCGGCGCCCTCATCGACGCCAAGGTCGTCAGCGGCGTTTACTCCGGCCAGGCGCTGAGCAACACGCCGCTCGACCGCTTCTCGGCAACACTCGGCTTCAGGATGCTCGAAGACCAGCTCACCGTCGGCGCGCAATATCTCAGCGTCGGCAAGATCACGCGCACCAACCGCACCCAGCCGAACGAACCGACAGTCGTCGATGACGGCTTCGATCTGGTCAACGTCTTTGCCAACTGGCGGATCAACGACCACGCCAAGCTCGATTTCGCTGTCGATAACGTCTTTGACACCGCCTACACCGACCCGCAAAGCGCATGGTCGACGTCGGCGGCGACGGAACAGGGCAAGGGCCGCACTTTCAAGGTGGCGTTGACCGGCAGGATCGGAGGTTGAGCGTGAGCGAAGCATCGGCAAGCGGACTGGCCTGCGAAGCGCGTCTGAACCTGCGCAACCTGCCGCTTTACATCGGCCGCATCAGCGATAGGCTGCAGAGCTTCGATGCCGATGCCTCGCAGGACGGACAGCGGCTCGACTTCCGCTTCGCCTTCGGCGGCGCTTCCTTCGACATGGAGCGGCTGGTGATGCGGGCCAATGCCGCCGACCGCGACGGCCTGGCGCGTATCAAGGACCTGCTGGCCACCGCGGTCGAGGTCTATGCTAGGGAAGAAAACCCGGAGATCGTCTGGACCGGCGATCTCGCCGGGGAAACCCGTCTCGCCCAGTTCCGCGAGATGGTGGTCACCCATGTCGGCGATCTCACACCGCACATGCGCCGCATCCGCTTCGCCGGCCAGGATTTGGCACGTTTTGCGAAATTCGGCGGCATGCATATCCGCATGCTGTTTCCGACCAGGGAGGTGTCCGATCCGCTCTGGCCGGTGCTTGGCAGCAATGGCCTGCCGGTCTGGCCTTCGGATGACAGGCGTCCTGTGGCGCGCGTCTACACCATCCGCGCGCTCGATATGGCCAACGGCGTCATCGACGTCGACTTCCTCGTCCATCCCGGCGAAAGCATCGGCGCTGCGTGGGCCATGCAAGCGGCACCCGGCATGAAGGTTGGCATCATGGGGCCGGTCGGTCGCCCGGTGCGGCCGGCATCATGGTATCTCATGGGTGCCGACGAAACCGGCCTGCCGGCGCTGGCGCGGCTGTTGGAGACGCTGCCCGCCGAGACCAAGGGCGTGGCTTTCGTTGAGATCGCCGACGATGGCGAGCGACAGGAGATCGACAACGCCACCGGCATCGAGCTGCATTGGCTGGCCAGAAATGGCGTGCCAGCCGGCGAAGACAGACGGCTGGCTGACGCCGTCTGCGCGGTGGCGTGGCCACAACACGATTCGGCATTCGGCTGGTTCGCGGCGGAAGCGGCGGCGGCGAAAATCGTTCGCGAATACTGGCGCGACACGCTCGGGTTCGGCCGCGACCAGACTTTGGCCGCAGCCTATTGGCGGCGCGGTGCTGCCGGGCTGATGGCCGGCTAAGTCAGGTTGACGATCGCCTGGGCATCCTCGCCGATGCCGATGGCGATCCTATCGCCGGAGACAATGCCTGATATGTCGCAGACGACCAGCGGCATGCTGATGTCGTAGAGGAATTCGGCGATAATGGCGCCGACGGGAAGGATCGGGTCCGGCCGCTCCAGGATGATGCCGGCCGGCGCCGTGCCTCTGCGGATCGCCTCGGCCAGGACCGAAGACGAAGACGACGAGCCGCGCCCGCTCGGCATCACGAGGATTTTGCCGGCGATGTTGCCGCCCAGGTCCGAATGCGAATGGTCTATGATCTCGCCTGTTTCGACATCGATCCCGCCCCAGAAGCTGAGCGCTTGCGACAGAACCAGCGCCGAGCCTCGCGCTTCGCCGGCAAGCTGGAAGGTGCCAAACCTGTTCAGGGCTCGACTTTCCTGTTCACTCATTGCGTACCCGTATGACATGGCCGGCCGCGGCGGAACGAATGCAATCCGCCATCTCAGCAAAGGCGACTGAGACGCCGATATTTCCGGGCGCGTAATGCGCCCATTTGCCGGAATTGGTCATCACCACGCCATCCAGCCGCTTGATGATCGCGGTGACATAGGTGCAAGTATCGGCGACTGGAATAAGCCCGAACGCCTCCGTGCCGTCCAGCGCCCCCTCATCGTGCAAACGCGTCAACGTCGCGCGCCCGGTGTTGACGTAGATCGGAATGCCTCTGCCCGGCGCCACCTTTCGCAACAATGGCAATAGCCGCATCCATTCGTCGTGCGAGAAATGCGGCGTGCCCAGAGACACGGCTGCCAAAGGCGCGCCGTCGGGGACGCTCGACAGCTTGGCCAGCGCTTGGTCGATGTCGGCGCGAGAAATCCGGATCGTCTCCTCCGGCGCCAGGCCATGAAGGGCTTCTTCGAGCGTGTTCGCTTCCGGCGTGATGCCAGCCGCATGGAACAGCGCCACGGCGCCCGTCGTTGCGGCGGCTGCGCCTAGCGCCTTCAGCTGGTCCTCATCGCGTGGTTTTGGCAGGCCCGAGATCACCGGGATGCGATCGCCACTCGCTTGCCCGATGATCAGCCCGACGGCGACGAACAGGCTGTCGCTCGGTTCCAGGTCAGAACCGATCAACTCGAACAGAACCCGGCCACGTCGGTTTTCGCTCAGATGCAGTCCCCAAGCCGGCGCGCGCCCGGTCATCGCGCAGCACAAATCGATGAAATCGCCATAGCGGTTGGTCCGCGCTCCGATTACCGAATTGGCAAAGACGATGGCGTTGGACTCACCCCAGGCGATCTGCTCGCCAAAGCTTGGCCGGAACCGCGTCTGATAGGGCGCGCAGGTGAAGGTCGCCTGGCAGCCGAGCTCCAGATGCGCCTTCATCAGCCGGCGTGCCGGCGCCTCTTGCGACAGCGGCATCTTCACCAGTCCGGGATGGATGAGGTCGAACGAGCCGACATTCAGCGTCGTCGGGACCCGAACGTGGCCGCCGCCCTCGATCAGCCTTTCGACGAAATCGAGGCTGGCCTGGCCGTGATACAGGCAGCCATCGATATGAGCACCGGCAATGTCTAACAGCTCGCGCGCACCGACCGCCTTCGAAAAGGCGACTAGGATCTTCATCGCGGCGGCCACGGCCGGGCCCTGCTCGCCCTGCAGCATCGACTGGTCGCCCGCATTCAGCTCAAGCATCATCAGGTATTTCGCTTTTCCGCATTGTGCCCGACCATGCTCTCACTGATTGCGGTCCGCCTGGCAAGATCAGTTCGCGGCGATCAGCACCGTACTCTCCGGCGACCAGCGCAGCACCACCTCTTGTCCTTCCGCCAACCTTTCAATGCCTGTGTTCTGCACGATGACCTTGAGCGTTTGCCCGTCGCGATCGACAAAATAGGTGCTGTTGTTGCCGGCGAAGATGCGCTTGGAGATTTGGCCACGGAGCACATTGGCGTTCGGATCAGACGTTCCGGAATCGGTGGCAATGCGGATGCGTTCGGGCCGCACCGCGCAGCTAGCTTTGGCGCCGGCGGCAAGCGTCGCGCCTGCCCCGGCGGCAATCGCGGTGCCATCGACCAAGCGGATACCGGTTCCGGTGCTGTCGCCGCGCAAGATATTGGCATCGCCGAGGAAGGTGGCGGCGAACTCGCTCTTCGGGCTGTCGTAGATCTCCTCCGGCGGCCCCTCCTGCACCAGCCGGCCGTCGCGCAGGATACCGATGCGGTCGCTCATCGTCAGCGCTTCTTCCTGGTCGTGGGTGACGAAGATGGTGGTGATGCCGATCTCGCGCTGGATACGCTTCAGTTCTATCTGCATATCGACCCGCAGCGCCTTGTCGAGCGCGCCGAGCGGCTCGTCGAGCAAAAGCACACGCGGCTTGGTGACGATGGCGCGGGCCAGCGCGACCCGCTGGCGCTGGCC
>NZ_RZTI01000043.1:4163-42536 GCF_003997275.1 Mesorhizobium sp. M6A.T.Ce.TU.002.03.1.1 | reverse complement strand
ATGGCTGTCTGTGGAAGACGCGGAAACGCACTGCCGGGCGGGGGCGGGGACCTGGGGATGGGCCGGGACGGTTGCGAAGGGCGAGGATCCGGATGTGGTCATGGCCTGCGCCGGCGACGTGCCGACACTGGAGACGCTCGCTGCCACCGACATTTTGCGCTCGGCGCTTCCGGACCTGAAGGTTCGCGTCGTCAACGTGGTCGACCTGATGACGCTGCAGTCAAATTCAGAGCATCCGCATGGCCTCGCCGATGAGGATTTCGACGCGCTGTTCACGAAAACCAGGCCGGTGATCTTCGCCTATCACGGCTATCCCTATCTCATCCACCGGCTGACCTATCGACGCGCCAACCATGATAACATGCATGTGCACGGTTTTCGCGAGGAAGGCACCACGACGACGCCGTTCGACATGGTCGTGCTCAATGAACTCGACCGTTTCCACCTGGCGCTCGCCGCGATCAAACACGTGCCTGGGCTCGCCGAACGGGCGAAAGATCTTGCCGCCGAACTTCAAGCGAAGCTTGTGGAGCATAGGGCCTATGTCCGCGAGCACGGCGAAGACATGCCCGAGATTCAGAATTGGAACTGGCCCCAAAGCGGTGCGACGAAGGCCGGCGATTGATGCGACAGGCAATTCTCGCGCTGAACGCCGGCTCCTCCAGCATCAAGTTCGGACTATACGACCTTGAACCCTCTGGGGAACTGCAACTCGTCTCGCGTGGTGCGCTGGATCTCGGCGACGCACCGAGGCTCAGCGCGAAAGCGGCCGACGGAACGGTGCAGTGTGATCGGCCGCTTGCGGGAGACGCGCGCAATGCCGGCATCGACGCGTTACTCGACTGGATCGAGAGCGAGCTTGGCGGCAGGAAGCTGGTGGCCTCTGGCCACCGCATCGTGCATGGCGGGCGCGAGTTCGTCGAACCCGTCCGTCTGACGCCTGAGGTGATCGACGCCTTGGACAGGCTGACGCCGCTTGCGCCGATGCACCAGCCTCGCAGTCTCGCGCCGATCCGCACGCTTGCCGCGCTGCGGCCGGACCTGCCGCAGGTCGGGTGCTTCGACACAGCTTTCCATCAGACGATCGATCCGATCGTGAGCCGCTTCGCGCTGCCGCGCAAATACGATGCGGAAGGGATTCGCCGCTACGGGTTTCATGGGCTTTCCTACGAATACATCGCCGGGCGGCTCAAGGAGATATCGCCCGCTCTTGCAGCGAAGCGGACGATCGTTGCCCATCTCGGCAACGGAGCGAGCCTATGTGCCATGCACGACGGAAGAAGCGTCGATACGACGATGGGCTTTTCCGCGCTCGACGGCCTGGTCATGGGCACACGCTGCGGCGCCATCGATCCGGGCGTGCTTTTGTACTTCGTCCTGGAAAGAGGCATCGCGGCGGAGGCTCTGCAGCACATGCTCTATGAGGAATCCGGGCTGCTTGGAATATCCGGCATCTCGGGCGACATGCGCACGCTGGAAGCGAGCGACGACCCCCACGCGCGCGAAGCGGTGAACCTTTTTGCGTTCCGGGCCGCAAGGGAGGCCGCCGCGCTCGCCAACACTTTGGGCGGCCTCGAATGCCTCGTGTTCACCGCCGGCATTGGCGAGCGCTCGGCGCCGGTCCGCAAAGCAATATGCGAAAGGCTTCATTGGCTTGGCGTGGCGATCGACGTGCCATCCAATGCCTCCCATGCCGGGATCATAAGCCGGCCGGACAGCAAGGTCGAAATACGCGTCGTCGCGACCGACGAGGAGAGCATCATTGCCCGCCACACGCGGGTGGAAGGGAATGCTCGATAACGCAATCAACGGCACGGTTTCCAACGCAAGGAACCCTGCGCGCCCGCGCCCGTTTCCCCATCTGATTACCAAAGGGAGAAATCCAATGGCCGAGACCACCAGTACGGCAGGCGCCTCAAAGGCGACAACCGAAGCCCAGGAGGCGATGAAGAAGCAGATCGCTGAGCTTCGCCGCGAAATCACCAAAATAAATCGGACCCTTTCCGACCAAGCCGAGGAGGCACAGGGCTGGTACGATAGCGCGGCCGACCGGGCCTCGCGTGCGGCCCGACAATTGCGCAACCAGGCGCACACCGTGTCTGAGACTGTCCAGCAGAACCCAGGCACAATCTCTTCGGCGATGGTGCTTGGCGGCGTATTCGGTGTCCTTCTCGGAATTGTGATTGCGAAGAGTTCCGAGCCTGAGCGGCGGTGGTTCTAGGGACAGATGACCACCTTGCAGTGCCGAGCCTGGCTATCGGCAATCAAGCATGGCTTTTGCGCTATCGGCATCCGTTACGATGACCGTCGCCAACCCGGCCCCCGCCACAGCTAGAAGAATGGCATGTTTGTGCGTCCCGCCTGAGGCGATGATGCGGCAGGGGATATTGCGGTAGTCTTCGAGCTCCGGCGAAAGCACCTGGCGGTTGAGAGGGTGGTCCACAGGCTTACCTTCGGCATCGAGATAGCGGCCCAGGAGGTCGCCGACGGCGCCGGCGGCAATGAGATCACGCGCATCCGTTCCCTCAGGCAGGCCGTAACGCACTTGCAGCGATTGCCGCGATACGTCCCCCACGCTCAGATAGGAGACATCCACATCATAGGTGCGGGGGAATATCCTCTGGAACACCGATTGGGAAATGATCGCCTCGCGCGATTGCGGGCTCTCGGCGTAGATCGGCGCCGCGAAATAGCAGCATTGCGCGCCCAGGACCTGCGCGAAGCCGCGGACGATCTCGAATGTGTTGATCTCCGAGCCGCGCGTCAGTCCGCCCATCATCGACCGAATCTCCATCTGCGGCTCGCTGACCGCCGTCATGTGCCGCACGGTTTCCCGCAGCGTCGCGCCCCAGCCGACGCCGATGGAGGCAGGCTTGCGGCTTTGGGTCAGCCGGTCCAGATAGGCGGCAGCACCCCGTCCGATGACCGAGTGCACCAGCTCGGGATCGCCCGGCGTCGGCACCACGACGGCATCCTGCAGGCCGAACCGGCTTCGCAATTCGGCCTCGAGTTCGATATTGGCGGCAAGCGGCGAGCTGAAGCCTATCCGCACGATCCCTTCCTCAAGTGCTGCGGCGAGAAGCTCGTTGACCCTGCGGCGGGTGAGATGCATCCGCTCGCCGATCTCAGCCTGCGTCAGACCCTCCACATGATAGAGCCATGCGGCCCGGATCATCAGCTCCTGCTGGTCCATGCGCTCTCTCCTCCCCGTGCCGTGGCCGCTTTCGGTTACAAACGTCACACTGGTGTAGCATTTGTAACTTACGAATCCCTGCGATCTGTTTCCGGCTGACGGGCCGATGTCAGCAAGGAAGTCATGGCCGTTTAGCCGGATAGCAGATTCAACAAGAATAGATCAACATGGATAAATGCTCTAGGCATGGGCAGGATACGCCGTGCTTATTTAGAAGATAATTATATTAATACTTTGTGCATAAATGTGTAATCTGCGGATTGTCACAAATAATTCATCGGTTCATTGCGAAACAGACACAGTGCTGAACATAAAACCGGTCGGATTGCTTTGACCGCGACTTGCCATTCCCGCAAAAGGAGATTCCGATGTTTTCACTCACTCGGCGCGGCGCGCTTGGTATCCTCGGCGCAACCGCAGGCAGCATGATGCTGCCGCGCTTTGCGATCGGTCAGGGCGCGCGCCCGTCCGTCACCATCGCGGTGCAGAAGATCACCAATAACAACACGCTCGACATATGGAACGAGCAATCCAATGTGGGCGAGCGGGTGTTCTTCCCCAATTTCTGGGAAGGGCTGATCCTGCGCAACTGGATGGGCAACCAGGGCCCGGTTCCCGGCCTCGCGACCGAGTGGAAACGCATCGACGATAAGACCGTCGAGCTCAAGCTGCGCCAGGGCGTGAAGTTCCACAATGGCGACGAGCTGACCGCCGATGACGTGGTGTTCAGCTTCTCGGCCCAGCGCGTTTTCGGCGACACGCAGCCGGTCGGCGGCAAGACGATCTTCGAGGACGACCACAAACCCGCGACGCCAAAGGAACTGCCTGCCACGATACCCGGCATCGGCCGCCGGCTGTGGCCCCGGCTCGCCGGCGTCGAGGCGGTGGACAAACACACGGTGCGTTTCCACAACGCGACCTCGGATGTGACGCTGGAGGGCCGCCTCTATGCCTTCGGCAGCCAGATCGCCAACCGCCGTGCCTGGGACGAGGCGGCGAACTATGTCGACTGGGCGCGCAAGCCGGTCACCACCGGTCCCTATTCGGTCGGCGAGTTCAAGCCGGACGTGTCGCTTACTCTCGTGGCCTTCGACGACTATTGGGGCGGTCGCCCGCCACTCGAGCAGATCCGTTTTGTCGAGGTTCCGGAGGTCGCCTCGCGCATCAACGGGCTTCTGTCTGGCGAGTATGATTTTGCCTGTGACCTGCCGCCCGACCAGATTCCCGCCGTTCAGGGCGCCCCCGGCTTCGAGGTGCAGGGCTCGACGATCCTCAATCACAGGGTTTCGGTGTTCAACACCCAGAATCCGATACTCGAAAACCCGCTGGTGCGCCGCGCCATGGCCCATTCCATCGACCGCCAGGCGATCATTGAAGCGCTATGGGCAGGCCAGACGACGATTCCGGCCGGGCTACAGTTCCCCTTCTATGACGAGATGTTCGTGCAGGGCTGGAAGGTGCCGGATTATAACCCCGATCTGGCGCGCGAGCTGCTGAAGCAGGCCAACTACAAGGGCGACGCGATCCCCTTCCGGCTCCTCGACAATTACTACACGAACCAGACTGCGAACGGCCAGATCATGGTCGAGATGTGGAACCAGGTCGGCCTCAACGTGCAGATCGAGATGAAGGAAAACTGGGCACAGATCCACGACCCGGCCGGCGTGAAAGGCGTGCGCGACTGGTCAGCCGGATGCGCTTTCAACGATCCTGTTGGCGGCATCGTCAACCAGTACGGCCCGAATGGTGAAGTCCAGCAGAAGAAGGATTGGACCAATCCCGAGGCCAATCAGATGGCCGCGATCTTGGAAACCGGCACCGACCACGCCGCCCGCAAGAAGGCCTTCGCCCGCATGCTGGAAATCTGCGAGCGGGAGGATCCGGTCTATCAGATCCTTCACCAGAACGCGGTGTTCACCGGCATGAAGTCATCGCTGAAGTGGAAGGCCGCCCCGGCCTTCGCCATGGATTTCCGCTCCACCAACTGGGCAAGCTGACCAGTAGCCACGAACCGGCTCCGGCAGGGAAACGCCCGCCGGAGCTTTTTCTTTTCACGATGTCCTTCGGGCGGACGGAGCGGAAGCGGATGGCGATGACAGCTGCAACGGCCAATCTGGTGGAACTGCGCAACCTGAAAGTCGCCTTCGACGGCGTTCAGGTGCTGCACGGCATCGATCTCGATGTCGCACGCGGTGAGGCGCTCGGCCTCGTCGGGGAATCAGGATGCGGCAAGTCAGTGACATGGCTGGCGGCGCTCGGCCTGTTGCCCGGCAAGGCAAGCGTGACCGGCTCCGTGCGCCTCGAGGGACGCGAGCTATGCGGCAGCCCGCGCAGCACGTTGGAGCAGGTGCGGGGCGGGCGGATTGCCATGATCTTCCAGGATCCGTCGAGCTCGCTCAACCCGGTCCTGTCGATCGGCCGCCAGATCACCGAGGCGCTGGCCATTCATCGGGGGCTACGGGGCGAGGCAGCGAAGACCGAGGCGCTGAGGCTGATGGACATGGTCGGCATCCCCGATGCCCGCCGCCGCTTCGATCTCTACACACATGAATTTTCCGGCGGACAATGCCAGCGCCTGATGATCGCCATGGCGCTGGCGGGTAAACCGGACCTGTTGATCGCGGACGAGCCGACCACCGCGCTCGATGCGACCATCCAGGCCCAGATACTCGATCTCCTGATCCGGCTGCAGGCCGAAACCGGCATGGCGCTGGTGTTCATCAGCCATGATCTCGGCGCGGTGTCGCAGGTCTGCGAACGCGTTTGCGTGATGTATGCGGGCCGCATCGTAGAGGAGGGTTCGGTCGCGCAGCTGTTTTCCAGCCCTCGCCATCCTTATACACGCGGCCTGTTCGACGCGATCCCGCGCATCGACGGTCCTCGAAAACGGCTGATCCCGATACTGGGCACGGTGCCGAACCCGAAAACGCTGCCGCAGGGCTGTGCCTTCGCGCCGCGCTGCTCGCGCACCACCGCTTTCTGCGAGACGTCGCCGCCCTCCCTCCTGCCGCAAAAGGACGGCCGCAAGCTCGCCTGCGCGCACCCGATCGAACTTGCGGTAGCCGGCAAGGCCGAACGCAAAGTCCCCGAAGATCTGCTGCAATGACGCCGCTGATCGAAGCAAAGGAGCTGGTGCGCATTTACGCGCTCAGGCACGGACCCTTCTCCCGCCCCAGTTTTGTTCGCGCCGTGGAGGATATTTCGCTGTCGGTATTCCCCGGCGAAACGCTGGGCATCGTGGGGGAGTCCGGCTCCGGAAAGTCGACGCTCGGACGAATGCTGCTCGGTATCGATCCGGCCCAGGGCGGCGAGGTGCGCTTCGAAGGGCAACCGATGCCGAGGCTTGGCACGCCGGAATGGCGGGCGCTGCGCGCCAAAATGCAGCTTGTCTATCAGGACCCGCTGGCCGCGCTCGACCGGCGGCAGACGATCGCGACCCAGATCGGCGAACCGCTGGACATTCATCGCATCGGGCCCAGGGAAAGCCGCGCCGGTCGCGTTGAGGACCTGATGGCGGCCGTCGGCCTGCGCCCCGACCAGGCCGGCAGCTATCCGCATGAGCTTTCCGGCGGGCAGCGCCAGCGGGCGGTGATCGCGCGGGCGCTGGCCGCCCGGCCCAAGCTCCTGGTGTGCGACGAGCCGGTCTCCGCGCTTGACGTGTCGATCCAGGCGCAGGTGGTGAACATGTTGAGCGACCTGCAGGAAGAGAACGGCATCGCCATGATCTTCATCAGCCATGACCTGAAGGTCGTGCGCAACCTGGCCGACCGTGTCGCCGTCATGTATCTCGGCAGGATCGTCGAGGAAGCCTCCTCCGACGTGATTTTCCAGTCGCCACGGCATCCCTACACCAAGGCGCTGGTTTCCAGCATGCCGATCCCCGGCAAGAAGCTGGAAGGACGTGTCATCCTCCAGGGCGAGCCGCCCAATCCGGCCGCACGTCCGTCGGGCTGCGCCTTCCATCCCCGCTGCCCTGTTGCGCGAGACATCTGCCGCACCAGCACGCCGGCGCTGCGCTCGGTCGAGACGGGGCGTACCGCCGCCTGCCATGTCGTGGCGGACAACGCCGCGATCGCGGCCTGATGGAGCCCGCATGATCCGTTTCGTTCTCGTGCGCGTTATGAGAGCCGTTATCACCATCCTTGCGGTGATGACCTTCGCCTTCGTCGTGCTGCGCATGTCGGGGGACCCGGCCGAGGTGATGCTGGGGCCGGACGTGCCGCAAAATGTCATCGAGGCGTTCCGCAAGTCGTGGGGTCTCGACCAGCCGCTCTGGATTCAATATTTGGCTTACCTCAAGTCGATCTTCACCGGCGATTTCGGCGTGTCGATGCGCGACAAGGCGCCCGCGCTGCAACTGGTGCTGGAGCGCGTGCCGGCCACGCTGCAGCTCACCGTTCCGGCGCTCATCCTGAAGCTGCTGATCGGAATTCCGGCCGGCGTCTATGCGGCGCTGCACCGACAGAGCTTCGCCGATCGCGGCGTGATCCTGCTGGCGATCCTCGGCTTTACCATCCCCTCCTTTGTCATGGGCCTGCTGCTGGTGCTGATCTTTTCGGTGACGCTGGGCGTGTTGCCTTCCGGCGGTCAGGAGACATGGGTGCATGGCATCCTGCCGACGCTCACCATGAGCGTGGGCGGCGTAGGCATACTCGCCCGTTTCTCGCGCAGCGCCATGATCGAGGTGATGGGGCAACCCTATATCCGCACAGCTTCCGCCAAGGGGCTGAAATGGCGCGACGTGGTGTGGGGCCATGCGCTGCCCAACGCAGCCGTGCCGATCGTGACCATCGTCGGCTTCATGGTCGGCTCGCTGATCGCCGGCGCGGTGGTGGTGGAATCGATCTTCTCCTGGCCGGGCATCGGCAGGCTGCTGATTGTCTCGGTCAGCAATCGCGACCTTGCTGTCGTCCAGTGCATCCTGCTCATCGTCGCGGCCACCATGGTGGTGTCGAACCTCGTCGTCGACCTGCTCTACGGCTGGCTCGACCCGCGCCTGCGCTCGCCCGCGAGCCATTGAGGAGAACCGGCATGGCTTCGATCTATCCGGCGACCACACAGCCAAACGCGAGGCAAAGGGCTGGTTTCCTGTCGTCCATTCGCCGCAACCTGCCGCTGAGCGTCGGTCTCGGAATCCTGTGGCTGGTCGCCATGGTGCTGGTTGCCATATTTGCCGACCGCATCCGCCCCTATGGGATCACGCAGATGGATCTCACCAGCCGGCTTGCGCCCCCCGGCATGCTGAAGCACTTGCTGGGCACCGACGAGCTGGGCCGCGACGTGCTTTCGCGCCTCATCCAGTCGATCCGCCTTTCGCTCGTCATCGCCTTCGGGGCGACGCTCCTCTCGGCCGTGTTCGGCACGGCGCTCGGCTTCGCCGCCGCGCAGTTTCGCGGTTTGGTCGAGCATCTGGTGCTGGCGCTGGCCGACTTCCAGGCGGCCCTGCCGTTTCTCATCATGTCGCTGGCGGTGCTGGCGTTCTTCGGCTCCTCCATGGTGCTGCTGGTCTGCCTGATGGGTTTTTACGGCTGGGAGCGCTATGCGCGCATCGCGCGCGGTCTCGCGATCTCGGCGGGCGCGCAGGGCTATGCGGCCTCGGTGGTGCAGCTCGGCGCTACGCCGGCGCGGGTTTACCTGCGCCACATCCTGCCCAACGTCGCCTCGACGCTGATCGTTTCGATGACGCTGACCTTTCCCGAGATCATCCTGATGGAAAGCGGGCTGTCCTTCCTCGGCCTTGGCGTCCAGCCGCCGGCGACCAGCCTCGGCAATATGGTCGGCTTCGGCCGCGAATATCTGACCCGCGCGCCGTGGATCATGCTGGCGCCGGCCGCCGTCATCATGCTCACCACGCTGTCCATCTCGCTGGTTGGAGACTGGCTGCGCGACAGGCTCGATCCCACGGTGCGGTGAGATGTCGATCAGTTCTAGGAGACTTCCATGACTTTGATCACTGGCATGACTTTGATCACCGGCCATCGCGGCGCCCGCAATCTGTGGCCCGAGAACTCGCTTGTGGGCTTCCGCAACACGCTGGAGCTCGGTGTCGATGCCATCGAATTCGATGTTCACCTGACGGAAATGGGCGAGCTCGTGGTCATCCACGACGCAACGCTCGAACGCACGACGGAAGGCTTTGGACCGGTGCGGAAGCTGACGTTCGAAGAACGGGCAAACGTGAGATTGAAAGATACGGACGAGACCATCCCGACACTGGCGGACGTGCTGGCCGCGCTTTCTTCCAGGGCCGGGCCGGACCTGCATGTCGAGATCAAGACCGACGAAACCGGCATGCCCTATCCCGACATTGCCCGGCGCGTCGCCGAGGAGCTTCGACGCTTCGGCGTGGAGGACAGGACGCATCTGACGTCCTTCGACATTTCCGTTCTGGAAGACTGCCGGCGCCACGCGCCGCAGGTCGCGCGCCTCGTCTCCGTCAATGCTGACTGGGCCGAAAGACAGGGTGGCCTGGCGGCATTCCTTGCTCGCGTCGACGGACTCGTGGACATCGTCGCCATCCATCACGAGCTGATGGAGGCGCAATGGGACCTGGTTCGCGCCACGCTGCCGCTCGACCGGCTTTGCGTGTGGACGGTGAACGAGGAGGCGACGATCCGCCACTGGCTGGGACGGCGGATCGGCCGCCTGACATCGGACCGCCCGGACCTCGCCATCGCCTTGCGCTCCGCCGTGGTGACGGCAGCGCCGCTCGAAACCAACCGGGCCTGATCACGCCGATCGGCCGCATAACGACAATGCCAATCTGGCCCCACCTGGAGACAAAGCAAATGAGCAATCTTATCGCAACCGGCTTCAACGCGCAGTCTCGCGACGGCGAGCTGGATAGCCTCGAAGCCGATCTTCGCCGGCTCGAAAATATCGGCGTCGACACCGTCGAGCTTGCGCTCACCAGCATCGATCTCATCGCGGGCGGCCGCATCATTAGGGAAAGAGCGGACAGGCTCGTCGCGTTGACGGCCAAGTTTTCCTTCCGCTACACGGTTCATGGCCTCGTCTCCTCCAACTTCATGGACCCTGCGACCTGCACGTACCAGCTGCAGGCTGCCAAGGCGCTGGTCGAGATCTGCGACCGGATCGGCGCCCGTATCCTCGTCCAGCATGGCGGTTTCCTGCGCGCCGACCAGCCTCTCTTGCGCGCGGATGCGGACCGGCGCGAGCGCGAGGCTCTGTCCGAACTGGCGGAATTCGCCAAGCCTTACGGCGTACGCATCGCGCTGGAGAACATCTTCACCGCGGAACCGGGGCAATACCGGCAGACGCCAGCGGAGGTGGCCGAGACCGTCAAGGCCGTCAACCATCCCAATCTGGTCGCGCTGATCGACTTCAGTCATGCCTATCTCGAAGCGACCTATCGCGGACTGAACTTCCGCGAGCAGATCCGCGCCATGGCGCCAGTGGCCGGGCATCTGCATGTCCACGATTCCTTCGGCCGCCCACAGGGTTTTTACAAGCCCTACTTTCTGCAGGAAGCGACGGCGCTGGGCCTCGGCGACCTGCACATGCCGCTCGGCTGGGGCGACATCGCCTGGGAGGAGATTTTCAGCGAGCTGGCGTTCCTGCCGGGAACGGTGCTGATGATGGAGATCGGCGAACGCTACCGCAGCGAGCAGCCAGCCAGCCTCGAACGCGCGAAACGCCTAATGGCGCTGAACGGCACGCGCAGTTCCATGGCTGCCGAATGACAGGCCATTTGATTTTGGCCTGAAGGACATTGCAACGGTCGAGACTGTCTGGGTATCGTTGGCATAGTTCGAATTGAGGAGCAGCCGGCCGGATCGGCCGGCCGCACTGCCGCTTAAGGTTCGTGTTGGCGACGCAACCAACTGATGGAGAAGATATGCGGCAAGCGCTGATCGTGTGGGGCGGCTGGGACGGACACGAGCCGGAAGAGGGTGCGCGCGTCGTCAAGGCGATGCTCGAAGAGGAGGGGTTTGGCGTGCGCGTCGAAACCACGACGGAGATATTCGCCGACCCCGCGATCGCCGATTTGAGCCTGATCGTCCCGATCTACACAATGGCCAAGCTTGCGAAGAACGAGGAGCTCAACCTGACAAAAGCAGTCGAGGGCGGTGTCGGCCTTGGCGGCTATCATGGCGGCATGTGCGATGCATTTCGCGAAGCCACGGAATACCAGTTCATGTGCGGCGGCCAGTGGGTGGCCCACCCGGGCAACATCATCGACTACCGGATCGACATCACCAGGCGCGACGATCCCATCATGAACGGCATCGATGATTTTTCGTACCGCTCGGAGCAGTACTACATGCATGTGGATCCGTCGAACGAGGTGCTGGCGACAACCACCTTCTCCGGCGAGCACGCATCCTGGATCGAAGGCGTGGTCATGCCGGTCGTCTGGAAGCGCCGGCACGGCAAGGGAAGGGTGTTCTATTCGGCGCTCGGCCATGCCGCCAAGGAGTTCGCGGTGCCGCGGATGCGAACGATATTTCGTCGCGGCCTGGTGTGGGCGGCGCGCTGAGAGCGCTTGCCGGAGCACGCACCGTCGTTTCATCGGGCAATGCGGCGCAGGGCCAAGGCAGCGACAGCGGTGGCCGCTGCCAGAAGCGGCAGCCAGGCTTGCGGATCGCCCATGGCATGGAGCGTCAGGCCGCTGAGCAGCAGCCACAGCAGCGGTATCGGAAACAGCAGCGGCACAGGCCCGCCGCTCGCTGCAAGCAGGACGCCGAGCGCCGCGATCGCCGTCGGGTCCGGCGCGATGCCGAAGATTTCGGCGCTCGCCCATGGCCGCCCGAAGAGCGGCGGCAGGAGCGGATAGACAACGATGCCAACGGCCATGATCAGCAGCCCGAGCCGACCCGTCATGTCCCGCCTGTCGAAGGCGAGGCTGCCGCGTGCGGCACCGCCGATTACCAGCAGCAGCGCCTGCAGGCCGAAGGCCGGCGCGACATAGGCGATCGCCCAGTTGATCACGGCATAGCGGCTCCACAGGAAGGACCAGCCGACGAGGGCAAAGAGCGCGGCAAGGATGAGTGCGATCCAGAGACCATGGCGACGCGGCCGCCGCAGCACGAGCAGGGCAATGGCAAGGCCGGCGGCGAGTGTCAGGAGATGCAGCGGCCAGATGGCTGCATTGTGCAACTCGAACATGCGCCAGTAGACGCGCGGCGAGAAGAGCAGGAAATCTTCCAGCCGGTAGGTCCACCATTCCGACATCTAAGCAGGTCCCGCAAAAGTGTCCCACGGTTTTGCGACAAGAACCTGCGACAAACAACAGAAACTAAGCAGGCATTCGTGGGCCAGCCCACGAATGCCTGCTTAGAGGTCCCGGATGTAGGCCGCCATCCGCTCGCGCATGGCCGCGTCGGGGAGGGGACCGGTCGCGGCCATCACGTTCTCGCGCACATGGTCGACGCGGGTCGTGGCGGGGATGGCGACGGTGACGGAGGGATGCGCAAGGATGAACTTCAAGATGAACTGCGCCCAGGATCCGGCGCCGATCTCGGCCGCCCAGTCGGGCAGCGTCTCGCCTTCGAGCTGGCGCGTCAGCGCGCCTTGCTGAAACGGCCGGTTGACGATGACGGCCATGCCGCGCTCGGCCGCCAGCGGTAGGAGCCGTTCCTCCGCCTCACGGTCGACGACGTTGTAGGTGAGCTGCACGAAGTCGAGCGGATGCGCGCGCATGATCTGTTCGAACAGGTCGTGCCGCCGTCCTTCGGACGTCGTGATGCCGACATAGCGGATGCGCCCGTCCGCCTTCATGGCGAACAGGGTTTCGAGATGCGCCTCCCAGCCGACGAGGTTATGGACCTGCACGAGGTCGAAGCGCGGCACGCCCCAGAAGCGACGCGACTGCTCGATCTGCGCGGCTCCGTCGGCGGCGGAGGAGGTCCAGACCTTCTCGGCGGAAAACAGCGCCTTGGGCCGGCCGAGCTTCTCGAGGCCATAGCCGATCACCGGTTGCGAGGAACCGTACATCGGCGAGGAATCGATCATGCGGCCGCCTGCCTCGAAGAAGGCCGCGATCACCTCGGCGCATTCGTTGCGCAGCACCGGATCGTCGCCGACATTGAAGGTGATCCAGGTGCCCAGCCCAACTGCGGGAAGCATCTCTCCCGAGGAGGGCACAGCCCGCATCAGCGGCGCAGGCGCGCCGGGCGCGGTTCCCGGCAACACGAAGGCCGCTCCGGAAGCGGCGGCAGTCTTCACGAATGTCCTGCGGGTGATAATCATCATCTGCCATCCCTATACTCCTGACCACAAAAATGGTTCCGGGCGACCGACCTTCGCAAGGCCGATCTGGGGGCGATCGGCGGGGAGCCGGCCGGTCTCAAGAGCGGTTCAGCTTTTGATAGAACCGCCCAACCGCTGTAAGTTTGTCACTCGCTCTGCAACCAGCCCGATTACCTGGTGGTAGCCCCTGTCCTGACCTGACGGTGCTGGCGGGCATAGGCCACGCAGGCGTCTACCGTGCTGACGCAGAGCGCATCGCGGTTGTTCGGCGTATTGTTGTCGCCGGCGTAGGCAACCTCGGCAACACGGCCATCGACCATTCGAAGTTGTGTGTTGCAATAGCCGCCAGGATTGACATTGAGGGATCCTCCAACCGTCGGGATCGCACCCACCGCCAAGGTTGGAATCACGACGTTGAGATTGCCGCGTTGAACGGTACGCTGATAGGTCCAGATCTGACCTGATCCGCCCGCATCAGCGGTGGCACTCGGAAAGCCGGCGCACATTCGAACATCAGCCTCGCTGAGACCGATCATCTCTTTGCGGGCTGCCGCTGTCGTTGCGTCTTCCTTCGCGATGGTCGACGTATCGTCAGGGGCGACGCAGGAGGACACGATAGAACTGCCGGCCAAGAGAACAAGAAGGACAGGCTTTCGGAGGCTGGAAAATATCATACCGACTGTGATGAATTGCGCCGACCCGAGACCCTAGTTAGGCAAGCAGACAATCGAGTCAACCTGCACAACTTCACGATGTCGTTGACGTGCCGCTCAGCGCAGTGGCTGCACTGACGGGATCTGCTGCCGGCGGTCGCGGCGTCGCCTGAGCATCTTCGACGTTGGGCGGTCGCCAGCGCGCCCTGCCGATCAAACGCTTTCGAGATAGGTCTCGAGCTCGAAATCGCTGACATTGAGCGCGAACGTATTCAGCTCCTGCCGTTTGCAGGCGATGAAGGAGTCGCGCAGGATGGCCGGAAATATCTCCGCAATATGCGCCCCGCTCTCGAAGCTGGCGATCGCCGAGGCCCAGTCAGGCGGCAGCTTCGCCGGCTGACGTCCTTGCCCGTCTCTGCCCGTCGGATCGCCAGGCGACAATTGCCTTTCGATGCCGATGAGTGCGGCGCCCAGGATAGCCGCAAGCACGAGGTAAGGGTTGGCGTCCGCGCCGGCGACGCGATGTTCGATCCGGCGTGCGCTCGCTGGCCCGCCGGGGATTCGGATCGCGATCATGCGGTTCTCGTAGCCCCAGGCAACCGCGTTCGGCGCATAGGATCCAGGACGCAGCCTGCGGTAGGAATTGAAGTGCGGTGCAAAAACCAGCGTGCTTTCGGCCATGGCGGCGAGCAGACCGCCGACGGCATGGCGCATGATGTCCGACCCCTGGTCGCTGCCGTTGTCGAAGACGTTGCGGCCTTCGGCGTCGGTCAGGCTGAAATGGACGTGAAAACCGTTGCCGGCACGGTCACCATAGGGCTTGGCCATGAAGCAGGCGGCAAAGCCGTGCTTACGGGCGATGCCCTTGACGGTGCGCTTGAACAGCACGGCATCGTCGGCGGCGCGCAAGGCGTCCGCGACATGGTTCAGATTGATCTCGAACTGGCCGACACCGTTTTCGGCGATCGCGGTGTCGACGGGAATGCCTTGCATGCGGCAGGCGTCGCAGACGTCGTGGATGAAGGCTTCGAAGTCGTCAATCTCGTCGATCGACAGGGCCGCATCGGAATCGAGACGGCGACCGGTTACCGGCGAGACAGGCCCGATAGGCCGCTGCGATTGCGGGTCGACCAGATAGAATTCCAGTTCCGTGGCAGTGACCGGGGTCAGGCCCAGAGCCTTGTAGCGGTCGAGGACACGGGCCAGCGCCCGTCGCGGATCACCGAGAAACGGCGCGCCGTTCTCATCTGCAAGCCAGAGCGGAACGAGTGCTGTCGGATGTGCCGTCCAGTTCACCGGCACGATGCCGCGTCCCGTCCACTGGCAAAGGCCGTCGGCGTCGCCGTTGCCGAAAACCAGCGTGTTGTTCTCGATATCCTCGCCCCAGATGTCGAGCCCAACCAGCGAATAAGGCATGCGCAGCTTGCCCTCCAGCGCCTTGCGTGCCTGCTCGACGGGTATGCGCTTGCCGCGCATGATGCCGTTGAGGTCGCACACCGCAGCCCTCAGGCTGTGGATGTCGTCCCTGCTTTCAAGCCAATTCAGAACGTCCGTGATTGCATCGCCCAATTTCAACCCCTGGTTCCGAAAGGTGCCGCGGCCCTGATCGGTTACGATATCTCTTATAGATAGCTTGTGAGTTTATGAAAACCGCTCTGGCTGCCACCAGAGGATTTTGCTTATTTTTTCAATTCACTAGCTGGGATATCGGGTGGCATTTCAGGACCAATTGCGCGATTTGCGATCGCAATATAGTGGTAAGGTTGGGGAAAGCCAAGCGGCATTTGAGCCGGCCTACGGCGGCTCGGCAAGGAGCGGGAATAGGCCGAGCCGGCCTTCGCGCCGGGACATGAAAGAACAGGAGCGGGCGGTTGCGAAGACACCGTTCGCCGCCACGCAGCAGTCAGAGGGATGAGCCAAATGACAAATACGCCGTCGCACCGCGCGGAGATCGACCTGTCGAACTGGAGGACAAGGCCCTATTCGGCCTGGTCGTTCCAGAACGCGGCGGAACTGGTGCCGTCCGCCACGATCCGTAGCGCGCGCCAGCCGGAGACGCCGGCACTCGACCTCGGCCGGCTGTCCGACCTTGTGGTTGCCGACGTTGCCGGCAAGCCGCGTCCATTGCCGGATTTCCTGCTTGAAAGCGACACCGACAATTTCGTGGTGATGCGCGGCGGAAATCTCGTGGCCGAGTGGCATGCCCCGACAAGCGATCCGGCAAAGCCGCATCTGGTGTTTTCGGTGTCCAAATCCATCACCGGCCTTCTGGCGGGAATCCTGATCGGCCAAGGGATGCTCTCGCTGGACGACCGCTTGGCAAAGCACCTGCCCGAAGCCGCCGGATCGGCCTATGGCGACGCCACTTTACGCGATCTCCTCAACATGCAGATCAGCATCGATTTCGACGAAGCCTATCTGAGCAGAGACGGCGCTTTCGATCGTTACAGGCGGGCGATGCTGTGGAATCCGGACAAAGCGGACGATCCCGCGCCCGATCTCAAGACTTTCCTGTGCACCTTGCCGAAGGCCGCACATCCGCACGGCACGCGGCACGCCTACCGGTCACCCAATGTCGACATGGCGGCGATCATCCTCGAGCAGGCATCGGGCGAGCGCTTCGCCGAATTGCTGAGCCGGCTCCTGTGGCAGCCGATGGGCACCCATTCCGACGCGCAGATAACCGTCGATCGGGCCGGCAATCCGCGCGCCTCGGGCGGCATCTCGATGACCGCGCGCGATCTCGCCCGCGTCGGTGAGCTGGTTCGCACCGGTGGCGGCGGCATCGTTCCGGCAGACTGGATCGCCAGCCTCTGGGCCGGCGGCGACCGCGCCATCTGGGCCGCCGGCGACCAGGGCTATGCCTATCCGGGTGGAAGCTACCGCAATTATTGGTACGACACCGGCACGGGTGCGCTCGCCGCCTTGGGCATCCATGGCCAGTGGCTCTGGATCGATCCGGCGACGCAAACCGTCATTGTCAGGCAGTCCTCGGAACCCGACCCGGTCAACGACCGGATGGATCAGACGGTCGTCGCGGTGATGAAGGCAGTTTCCGCTGCCTCGTGACGGCCTCGATAGTCAGTTACGGGTTTCCGGAAACTTGACGTGCTGCAAAAGATGCGTCGCGCCGTCGTTTATGTCGCGCACGATGGCGGCACGCGCGCGTGGCCCGTCCTGGACCTCGATCGCGGCGACGGCTTCCTCATGGTAATCGATGTCGAGAATGGCGGCGAGATTGTCCTCGAAGCCGGTGGTCAGGTTCCTGAGAAACGGGCCGACCTGCATCCACACCGTCTCGATCAGGAAGATCATCTGCTCATTGCCGCAGTGGCGATAGATCGAGAACTTGAAGTTATAGTTCTTGCGCAGGTAATCGTCGATGTCGCCCTTGCGGGCTGCCAGGGTCAGCTCCGTGCAGTGGCGACGGATCGCTCGCAGATTGTTGCCATTGATCAGCTTTGCGGCAAGCTCGGTCGCGGAGCCTTCGAGGATCGTTCGCACCTCGGTCAGCTGCGAGAACCTTTCGGCCGAGATGACCGGCACCTCCATGCTGCCGTTCGGCATCGGGCTCAGCGCACGCAGCGCCTGCAGCCGCATGAAGGCGCTGCGCACCGGCATGTCGCTGGTGCCCAGTTCCTTGGCGAGCTTGCGCGAGGTCAGCTTCTGACCGGGCGCAAACTGGCCCGACATCAATGCCCTGACGAGTTCGAGATAGACTTTCTCATGCAGGGGCACGGTGTCGACGGCGGTCAACCCGAAAAGCGTTTTATCGGCCATTGGCGGTGCGCTACTTCATTCGTTCTGAAATCTACGCAGCTGGCTACATCTGCCGCTAGAGATGATGGCTGGCCGAACGCGGCATGAAGGCCGAAGTCAGCGATTTTTCAAGAACATGATAGACGCTTCAACCGCAGCGCTGCAAGCCGCGTCGTCGTCACCTTCCGGGTTGCGGCCAGCAAATGCCGCGCCGACACAAAGCCGGCCGGACAACAGCTCATGCCTGCTCCAGGAACGCTCGGCGTTACGCGATGTAAAATGCGTACTTTCCCGGCGTCTCAGATAAATAAATGCTTTTCAGTCACACAAAATGATGAAACAATAAAATTGAGACTGGGGAAAATTCGATGCGCAACGTCAGCGGACATGGCAAGCGCCTGTCCTATTACGATTTCGGCCACACGACGGTGTACGCCTCCCGCTTCGACCAGCGCTTCCCCTATTGCGCCTATGTGCCCGACGACTATGACGAGGACGGCGACAAGACATATCCGCTAGCGGTGATCGTGCATGGCACCGAACGCGGCATGCTCGCCTACCGGGATGCCTTTGCCGACTTCGCCGAGCAGAACGGCGTGATCGTGCTTGCCCCGCTTTTTCCGGCGAGCATCTGTTTCCCGGGCGACCTTTCCTCCTACAAGATGCTGCGCGAGGGCGACCTCCACTACGATGCCGTGATGCTCGACATGGTCGAGGAAATGCGGGAGCGCTACCGCATCCGCGGCGACCGCGTGCTGATGTACGGCTTCTCCGGCGGCGGCCATTTCACCCATCGTTTCCTGTTCCTCCATCCCGAACGCCTGCTGGCTGCATCGATCGGTGCGCCGGGCGTCGTGACCCTGCTCGACTTCGATCACGATTTCTGGGTCGGGGTGCGCGACTTCGAGAAAGTGTTCGGCAAGAAGGTCGACCTCGACGCCATGCGCAAGGTCGCCGTGCAGATGGTGATCGGTGGTGACGATCTCGAAACCTGGGAGATCACCATCAAGCCGGACGATGCCTGGTGGATGCCCGGCGCCGATCTCGCCGGCGCGACCCGCAACGACCGGATCAGGTCGTTGAAGGGCAGCCTGGAGAGACACGGCGTCGAGGTGCAGCTGGATGTCGTGCCCGGCATCACCCACGACGACCGCGAGCTCATCGCCAAGGTCAAGGACTTCTTTGCGCGGGCATTGAATGGGGTTGCCGCGCCCGCCTGAAAAACTGCAGTCAACAAAACTGGAGATAAAAATGGGAACAAGATCGGGAATGGGAAGACGATTGATCCGGGTGCTGGCGGCAATCGCCATGATGGCGTGTGCGCTGCCGGCGATGGCGCAGGAGCAGCCGAAAACCGGCGGCACGCTCAAGGTTCGTATTAACGCCGACATCCGCGCCACCGACGGTCTTAATCGCGACGCGAACACCGACACGGTGCTGCACCAGATCTTCGAGACGCTGGTGGCCTACCGCGCCGATCTCACGGTCGGCCCGGCACTGGCCGAATCCTGGAAAGTGTCGGACGACGGCAAGACCTATGCCTTCACGCTGCGCGACGGCGCGGCTTTCCACAATGGCGACGCCGTGACCTCATCCGACGTCAAATGGAACTGGGACCGCCGCATGGATGCGGCCAACGAGTGGTTCTGCATTCCGTTCTTCGACGGCAGCCAGGGGCTCAAGGTCGATGAGGTGGCGACGCCTGATCCACGCACCGTTGTCTTCACGCTCAACGCGCCGAATGCGCTCTTTCTCGCGCAGCTCGCCAATGTCCAGTGCAATGGCTGGGTCGCCAGCCCGAAGAATGTCGGCACCGACGGCAAGTGGATCGCCGACAGCGCCATCGGCAGTGGCCCCTTCAAACTGAAGGAATGGGTCAAGGGCCAGTATGTCACGCTCGAACGCTTTGCCGATTACAAGCCGGTGAAGGAGGCGCCGAGCGGCTTTGCCGGCAGCCGTGAGGCCTATGTCGACGAGGTGCGCTTCATGGTCATTCCCGACACGGCGGCATCGGAAACCGCGCTGTTCGCCGGCGAGCTCGACGTTCTGCCCGATCTTGAATCATCGCGTGTCGAGGAAGCCAAGTCGCGGGGCATGACGGTGCTGTCGACGCAAGGCCTGTCGTGGACGGCGATCCTGCTGCAGACCAAGGATCCGCTGCTGTCGAACGTCAAGATACGCGAGGCGCTGGCGCATGCCGCCGACATCAACCAGATCGCCGCCGCTCGCACCAACGGTGTCGCCGCCGGTGACCCCTCTGCCGTCGCCCAGGCGAGCTCATTCTTCGACGGGGATTTTCTCAAATGGCCGGAATACGACCCGGTCAAGGCCAAGGCGCTGCTAGACGAGGCCGGCTACAAGGGCGAGCCGATCAAGATCCAGACCAACACCCGCTACCAGGGCATGTATGAAAACGCCGTGCTGCTGCAGGCGATGCTGACGGCCGCGGGCTTCAATGCGCAGCTCGAAGTGCTGGATTGGGCGGCACAGCTCGACAATTACCTTGCCGGCAAGTTCCAGATCCAGTCCTTCGGCTATTCGGCGCGTCTCGATCCGTCACTGATGTATGGCGTCATCCTCGGCGACAAGGCGACCGATCCGACAGCGCAGTGGGACAGCAAGGAGGCCCTCGACCTCTACACGAAGTCGATGGCCACGACCGACCCCGCGCAACGCAAGGCGCTGTTCAAGCAGCTCCATGCCCTCATGGCAAAGGATGTGCCGATCCTTGGCCTCTATTACGAGCCATCCGTCGACGCCGTGTCGCCGAAGGTGAAAGGCTATTCAGTATGGCCCGCGGCAAACCCCCGCGCATGGGGTGTCTGGAAAAGCGAATAGGAGCTGGCGGTTGTCTGTCGCTCGAAAGGTCGGAGGCGTGTGGCCTCCGATCTTTTGTTTGAGCTACCTGGTGGTGAAAACCTGACGCTTGGTACCGGGGCCGTAAACCCGCTCAGGGCGGGAAGGAGACCTAAACTCACCAGCTCTCCCATGGCGCGTTTGCGCCAGGAGCGATCGTTCGACAGCGATCCGAGCAGCAATGGCCGTTCTGCGTGGCCGAAGTGTCTCTGACCTTTAGTACGAGGTGACGGTTGACCGTGGAGGTCTGTGACCTAGCTTTGTGACCTAACTTAAAGCTCAAGCGGACCGCCCACAGGCACGGCAATGCCAAATCATCTTGCCGAAATTTACGCAAACAACGCAGATCTCGTTATCCTGGGCGGGATAGCAACACTTGCCTCGGTGGGCCTCTATCTTATGCTCCGGCGTATCCGTCGCCTCACATCAGATGAGAGCGAAGGCGAATCTGATCCCCCCGAGGAGGCATCTTGGGATTGGGAAAGCCCGGTCGACCTTGCAACCGAGCCTGCTTCTTCTTCTCAGGTTGCCGTGCCCTCAGACACGGCAGACCTGGATGATCGGCATCACGATGCCACTTACCTTCGGTTCGGGGTGCGAATCGAGTATTTCGACGTGATCTCCGAAGCTTACGAGAGCTCGTCTGTGGCCCAGACCAACGCTTTCGCTTCCGCGACGAACATGCCGCAATCCGGCCGCCTTGCGACATCGGTCAGAGAAATCGCTGGCTATGTTCGTAGGCAGGTGGCTGCTAATCTTGCCAACGTAAGTAGTCCAGTATTGAGGGCCCTGAGCCGTATGCCGACACAACTCGCCGCGGCGGAACGTGGGGAGCGAATTTGCGGGTCAGCATGGGACCAATTGGGTCATAAGGTTTCGCCGCGCAAAGTTGCTCAGTTGGCCAATCCGGCGCATCGCGGTTTGAATGTCACAGCTCAAAGGGGAGGGTTCAGCCTGGATCCCGAGCCGACCATCGTAACGGCCACCCCTCCTCGCGTTGGCAAGCCAATCGGTCTTGTGCCCCGCTTGGGCGTCGCCGCAATCTGTCTGGCCGTGCCGCTTAGCTATGCGATGACGAGACAAAACTGGGTCGAAAGCGCCCCCGCCATTTCGCGGGCCCAAGGCACGAGTGTCGACTTGCTCAGCCCGGATCTCACGGCTGCCCGGCTGCAAGTCGGGGCAGCCGGTGGTCAGGCAGCCGCTGCAGGGGAATTGGGCGGCCAGGAGCACCGGGTGGCGGAAAGCGAACGCGCCAGGAGCGCTGCTCTACAGGGAGCACTCCTCGAGTCGCGCAAGCAGATCGATGCGCTGAGGACAAGCATCGCAGCCTCCGACAACGCACACGAGGAGCGATTGCGCAACGAGCTCGCGGCAGCCCGCACACTTGACGCATTGCGGCGCATAGCGGGAGATGCCCGCACAATGCTGCGCGAGGCCACCAACTATGTCTTTACGGAGATGCCCGCTGCTCATCTGGAGCGTCAGCGAGCCGAATGGCGGGCGCGCGATCTGTCGCGAGCGCGGGCGAAAATTGAACAGCTTGAGGCCGAGGCGGCCGAGAATCGCGCCAAGGCCAAGGCTTCGCTGGCGCAAGCGAGCGGAATGCTCGACGACGAACGCCGGAAGTCAGAGAACCTTGGTGGCGATCTCGCCGAAGTGAAACTGTCCAATGCCGCGCTCAAGGAGCGCGCGGACGCGGCTGAGCAGGAACGGACCGGTGCAGTCACAGCGAGAGAACGAGTGGAGCAGACCGCGGCCCAGACGGGGGGCGCGCTGGCTCGAGAACGCGCTGCAGCAGCGTCGATTCGTGAGGAGCTAAAAAAAGCTCGCCTTGAGCGCGACGCGTCTGAACAGGAACGAGCAAGAGCGGTGTCAGCGAGAGAGCGTGCCGAGCAGACTGCAACCGAGACGGCACAGGCTCTGGCACGAGAACGTGCTGCAACAGCGTCGACGCGTGACGAGCTGGAAAAAGCTCGCCTCGAGCGCGTCGCGGCTGAACAGGAACGAGCCAGAGCAGTCTCAGCAACAGAGCGTGCAGAGCAGACTGCAACCGAGACGGCGCAAGCGCTGGCACGAGAACGCGCTGCAGCAGCCTCGACCCATGAGGATCTCGATAAGGTTCGCCTCGAACGCGCCGCCGCTCGAGCACTTTTGGTACGGGTCACCAGGCTGAACGAGGCTCTGGACAAGCAACGTGAAGACAATGTTTCTCTTGCCCGCGACCTGGCTGCGGCGCGCGCGGACAATGACAGGCTCAGGGCTGAGCGTCGCAGCGCGCAGATTGAGCGGCCGCCGAAGCCGCGCGCTGGCCGCGCAGCAGCCGCTGCCGGCGGGTTGAAGGCTGTCAGCCAGAAGACTGCACGCAGCAAGGTTCGCAACCCGTCGCGGATTGCCCGGGTGCGTTCTCTCACACTTCCCTATTCCCTCAGGCCAAGACACGTGACCTTGGAGTGATTTCCAAAACGAATGTGCATCCTCCTATCGAAGGCCCAAGGCCTTTGGGAGGCGTTGCCTCGCACCCTCTCACGACGCCGCGGATGGATCACCCTTCGAATTCATCCTGCTCTCGTCGGCGGGGAGTTCTGCGCGATACGCTATGTCAGCCCGATCACCCTGCCTGTCGCGTTCAATTCGCATTTGATCGGCGCCTGCCGCGTCTCCACGTTGCCTTGCCGTCCATAGTCGATGCTGACCTCAACGGGAGCCGAGATCGTATCCGGGCTCAACCGACGTATGGAACCTGCGCTGTTGACGCGCACACTGGTCGCGCCAAACGGGGCGGCGGCCGACTCGATTGCATCATGGCAGGCGCGAACGACTTCATCCGGGACGCCCGGCAGCGCCTTGATTGGACGGACCGTCGATGGACTGTTGCTGGCGCTGAGAGGCTGGAGGTTGGCCGGGAGGTCGAGCGAC
The DNA here is from genome assembly GCF_003997275.1 of Mesorhizobium sp. M6A.T.Ce.TU.002.03.1.1. Lineage (NCBI taxonomy): Bacteria > Pseudomonadati > Pseudomonadota > Alphaproteobacteria > Hyphomicrobiales > Phyllobacteriaceae > Mesorhizobium > Mesorhizobium sp. M6A.T.Ce.TU.002.03.1.1. Next base: position 18,947 of record NZ_RZTI01000043.1, on the reverse strand, counting down.
CGTCCGGCCCCTGCGGACCGGGCGACACTGACGGCAGTGGCTGCCGGAGTGGCCGGCACTGCCGCCGTTGCGGCGGTGCTGGTTCCATCGTCGTCCACCGGTGAACTACTGCTGGAGCCGCTGGGCTTGGCGCCAGGCCCTTTGTGCGAGCCGCCTTTGCGGCCTTCACCGTGATGGCTGCCAGCGCTATTGCCTCCGCCACCATGGTTGCCAGCGCTATTGCCTTCGCCGCGCTCGCCGCCGGCAGCAGCTCCTACGCAAGCTACCGCGATCGAGCAAACGAATGCGAAATATGCCCAGCTGGATTCAGGAGATTGACGCACGACCACCTCCATAAAGTGCGTCGGTCGAACCGTCTTTCCGCGGCATGCAGTCAGGACGGCGCGACCGCCGCCGCCCTCAGGCAAACTCGCGACTAAGGCGCCCACGGAGCTAAACTAGGGGATGAATCCGGTGTATCAAGGACGCGGTGCGTAGTGGCCGGCATCAGCAGCGAGTTCGGCAAACAACGCATACTCCGCATAGCCGCCATCAAACTTACGGCCCATCTCACCCATCAGCCGCCGCAACGTGCCGCCGTCCAACACCGAAAGCTGGATAAAGATCAGGCTTCGTTCAAGTTGACCCGGTCGGCCATCCTGACTTTGCCCGGCTGCATGACCCGACAGAGCGCGCCGAAACCGCCTTCGCCGTGGCGCGCTATGGTTTGCAGCACTGCCGGTTCGAAAGCGAGATCGCCTTGCGCCAGCGCGGTGAAGGTGCAGCGCGCGCAGGATTCCGAAATCATGATCCGCGCCTCGCCGATCGAAAGCACTTTTCCGATGATCTGCTGCTCGACGAAACCATCCCGCGAAGCGTCGGTCTCGATCACGATGTTGGGCCGGAACCGCCTGGAATCCACTTGCGAGGGATCCGCAAGCAGGCCGGCGAGCCTGTTCATCGAGGCTGACGTGACGATGTGGATGTCGGCGCGCTGATAGCGTGGCGCGATATGATCCTGGGCCTCCGAGCCGAAGGGGACGTGCGGGTGCAGCGCCGCCGGGAAATCGAGGAAGGCCGAAACCAGCTCGCCTGCGCGGCTGGAGCCGGCATCGATCCAGGAGCCATCGTCCAATCCGATTTCCGGCCGGTCGCCCTTCAGCCTTGCAAGAAGGTTGGGCAACGGCCGCCAATGCTTTCGCTTCTCCGGCGCGGCAACAATTCCGTCGCGCCGGTCGACGATGCCCCAGATCCGGTCGCCCGGAATACCGCCTTCCGCAAGCTCCGTTCCGTCCAGCCGTTCGCCGCCCATCGAACTGACGGGATATCGCCAGATTTCCTTGATATGGCCGAACGGTGTCATGGTGCGGAGACGAGCCGTGTCGCCGTCATTGCGCCGCTGCCTTGCGTGCGCCCGCGCCATCGGCGAAACGGCGGTCGATCAGCATCGCCGCATCGAGAAGGGCGCGCGTATAGGCGTGGCGCGGCCGGTCGAAGACGTCGTCGCGGTCGCCGATCTCGACGATCTTTCCGTCCTGCATGACGGCGACCCGGTCGGCAACCTGCTCGACCGCACCCAGATCATGCGAGACGAAGAGACAGGCGAAACCGTAGCGTTCCTGCAACGACCGGATCAGAAGCAGGATCTGTTTCTGCACTGTCATGTCCAGTGCCGAAACCGGCTCGTCGGCGACGACGAAGGCCGGTCGCCTGACGATCGCCCGCGCGATCGCGACGCGCTGGCGCTGACCGCCCGACAGCTGATGCGGGAAACGCTCGAGAAGGTCGCGCGTCAGCCCCACTTCCTCAATGACCTCATCCATGCGGGCGGTGCGCCGCATGCGGTCCAATTCGGGGTCGAGCTTCAACGGCTCGGTGACGATCTCGGCAATGGACTGGCGAGGGTCGAGCGAGGAATAGGGATCCTGGAAGACGATCTGCATGTCGCGACGCTGCTCACGCGCGTCAGCCGATCGATCACTTGCAATCGCCTTGCCAAGAAACGAGATCGTTCCACTGGCCGGCCTGACGAGGCCGACAATGGCGCGCCCGAGCGTCGTCTTGCCGGAGCCCGACGCGCCGACCAACGCAAGGGTTTCGCCGCGCCGGATGGTCAGATCGACGCCGTCGACGGCGCGCTTCGGTTCCGCGCGCGCAAACAGCCTGGGACGGCCCGGATAGTCGATGACGACGTTGCTGATTTCGACCAAGGGAGGGCCGTTGACGGCTCTTCTCGATCCGCCGGCGCTGCGCTTGGGAAGGGCGTCGACCAACCGCCTTGTATATTCGTGCTGCGGCGCGTGAAGAACCTGGGTGCTGCTTCCCTGTTCGACCGCCTTGCCTTCGCACATCACCGTCACGTTGTTCACATAGTGCGACACCATGCCGAGGTCGTGGCTGATCAGCAGGACGGCGGTTCCATTCTCCCGCGTCAGCTCCACCATGAGGTCAAGCACGTCGCGCTGCACCAGCGTGTCGAGCGCGGTGGTCGGCTCGTCGGCAATCAGCAGGCGCGGTTTGAGCAGCATGACCGATGCGAGCATGATGCGCTGGCGCATGCCGCCCGAGAATTCGTGCGGATAGGCGGCAAGGCATTTGCCGGGATCCTTGATCTGGATTCTCTCCAGCATTGCCAGCGAGCGGTCCTTTATCTCGGCGCGCGACATGTCGCGATGCAGGCGAAGCCCTTCCGCCATCTGCTCGCCGATGGTGACAGCGGGATTGAGCGAGACCATTGGCTCCTGAAAAACCATGCCGATCTGCGCACCGCGTATCTGGCGCAGCGCCTTTGGGGCAAGGCTGGTGAGTTCCTGCCCGCCGAAGCGGATGCTACTGTCCGGGGTCGTGACCAGCGGGGCAGGGAGCAGGTTGAGGATCGAGCGGGCTGCCATCGTCTTGCCCGAACCGGATTCGCCGACCAGCGCCAGCATGTCACCGGGCGCGAGATCGAAATTCAGCTCGTCGACGATCCGCTTTCCCGATGGCCCGACCGAGATCGACAGGTTGCGCACTGAAAGCATCGTGTTCTTGTCCCCGGTCGGCACGAGCATGTTTCCAGCACCTACATTTTCGGGTCGAGCCAGTCGCGCACCGCGTCGCCCAGCATGTTGATGCCGAGCAGCGTGATCGAGATGCAGAGACCTGGCAGGATGATCAAATGCGGCGCCTGGCCGATATAGGGCCGTGCCGTCGACAGCATGTTGCCCCAGCTCGGCGCCGGAGGCGGGACGCCCAGTCCCAGAAAGCTCAGCGCGCTCTCCGACAGGATGATCCAGCCGAACATGGTGGTGGCGAGCACGATGATCGGGGCGACACAGTTGGGCAGCACGTGCCGCGCCATGGTGATGATCTCGCTGTTGCCCATCACGCGCGAGGCCTCGACATATTCCCGCTCGCGAATGGACATTACGGAAGCCCGCACCACGCGCACCACGATCGGCATATAGGCAAGGCCGAGCGCAAGGATGATGCCTTCGCGGCTGGCACCGATCACCGCCATCAGGCCAAGCGCCAGGAGCAGGCCTGGGAAGGCGAGGAAGGCATCGTTGACCATCATGATGATGCGATCGACCCAGCCCCGCAGGAAACCTGCGAGAACGCCGAACACGGTGCCGGTGATCAATGCGAATATAACAGTTGCAAAAGCGATCCAGGCGCTGGTACGCGCGCCGCTGGCGAGGCGGCTGAGCACGTCGCGTCCGAATTCGTCGGCGCCGAGCAGATGCAGAGACGAGGGCCCGCTGAGGCGCGACGGCAGATCGAGCTTGAGCGGATCGTAGGGAGCGATCCACGGACCGAACACGGCTAGAAGGATCAATGTTCCGGTGACGATGATCCCGAAGATCGCGTTGAATTTCAGACCGGGCCGGCCGAGAGCACGGGCGATCATGCGGTAACCCTCGGATCGAGCAGCGGATAGACGAGGTCGACGAGAAGATTGACCGCGACATAGATGAAGGCGACGAACAGCATCGTTCCCTGAACGACGGGATAGTCGCGGGCATAGATGGCGTCGACCAGCAGCCGGCCGAGGCCGGGAATGGTGAAGACGGTCTCGATGACGACGATGCTGGATAGCAGGCTGCCGAGCACGAGCCCGATCAGGGTCCAGGTGGGCGCGAAGGCATTCTTGAATGCGTGGCGCCACATCACCGCGCTTTCCGAAAGCCCCTTTGCCCGCGCATGGGTGATGTATTCCAGGCGCGCCACCTCGATCGTGCTGGCCCTGGCCATGCGCGCAATCGGGCCGGACTCGACGAGCACCAGGGTGACCACGGGCAGGATCACATACAGAGCGGCTTGCGCGAAGTCGCGGCTGAACGGCACATAGCCGACGATCGGCAACCAGCCGAGATAGAGGCCGAAGATCAGCATGAGCATCAGCCCCAGCCAGAAACTGGGGATCGAGAGCAGGATGGTCGAGGTGGCGACGACGGCGATATCGCGCAGACTGTCCTGCTTCCAGGCGGCCAGCATGCCGGCGGGCACGGCGATCGCCGAGGCGACAAGCACAGCAAGAAAAACGATGATCGAGGAGACGGCGAAACGGTCGAGGATCAGCGGCAGCACTTCTTGCCCGCTGCCGATCGAGCGCCCGAAATCGCCTGAAAGGACATTGCCGATCCAGATCAGGTATTGCACCACCACGGGCTGGTCGAGCCCCATCTGATGCCGCATCGCCTCGACCTGTCCGGGCTGTGCGAGGTCTCCCAGCATCAAGGTCGCGGGATCGCCCGGGATGAAGCGCATCATCACGAAGACCGCAACCGACACCAGGATAAGTGTCGGTATGGCGCTGGCGATGCGGGTCAGGACAAAGCGGACCATCGTTTCTCCTGTGCTGATATCGAAGATGTCTCCCGTGCCGGCACTGCCTTCTCCGCCCTTGCGAGGACCGCATCGTCCATGGTGAGCTCGTAGCTGGTGAACTCGCGGTTTTCAGCCGGCATCGGAGCGATCTCCATGACGCCGGTGGCTGGTTCGAAGACGATCATCGCGACTGTCGCCGAGAGATTGCCGCCTTCTTTCCTGACCACTGGACGGCACACGCTGAACGGCGAAGCGAAATCGTCGAACAGGGCTTCCTTCACATCGTCGATCGTGATGTCGCCATGCCGCGCCGACAAATGCCGGCGCACGCGATGGTCACGATAGAGACTGTCCGGCACATCGCGAAGTCCGGTCTCACGCAGCTTGGACAGCGCGACCGGGCTTTGCCAGTGATTGGCATGGACGATCATGTCCTTGTCCGGATAGATCGCAAACACCTCGTCCGGCGCGCATTCGAGATCGACCGTGAACCCCTCGGCGGTGCTCAGGATCATGTTGTTGGAGCCGGATTTCGGCGTCGTCGCCACCACCTTGATGGCGTGGGAGAAATGCTGCGCCTCGAGGGCCCGGCGGCGGATGAAGGGAAGCGGAATGCCGATCTCGCGATAGTCACGGTCGGATTCGAGATAGTTCGCGGTGATGCCGATGCCGGCCGCGTTGAAGCCGCTGCGCGCCAGTCCGCCGGCTTCGGTGAAGGTGAGGAGGTCCGGCCCGTCCGTTCGCCGGATGCGCAACACCACCGATGTCTCGGCGCATTCGGCCCTCCAGTCCCAGTTCTGGCCATGGATGAGCCTGCCGTTCCGGGTTGCTTCCGGCAGGATCGCCGCGCCCGTGCAACCGTCGGGCTCGTCGTCGGAAATGCCTTTCTCGCGCCGGGCAAGCTGCAGGATTTCGGTGCGCGCATTGACCAGGACGATCGAGGACAGATCGACATTGGCGCCTGACGCGATCCCTTCCATTTCCTCGACGAGGTCGGGCGCCCATTGCCGAAGGCGAGGCAGGAAGATGCCGGAGAACCGCCCGACATCGTCCCGCCTGAAGCCGAAACGGTCGAGCTGCGCAGCGTAGAGCGCCACCGAAGCGCCGATGCGCCCGCGCGCCTGTTCGCCGTAGGCCGTGCCGCGCGCTTTCGGCGCTCCTGCGATTTCGACAAGCGGAAATGGTGTGACTGTTGTCATCAAAAGGAAAGCCTCAAACTCGTATGAGTCCGGATAGTAATGCATTTTGATTGAATGAAAAGCAGAAAAATTCGATAGATTGCCAGTTCGAACTGCGTGGCGCATATCTATAATGCGAATGCCTGAGGAAGTGCATATGAACGAAACGATCATCGACCGGCAGCCACGCAGTGAGGCGGCCAGCCCGCTGCAGATAGATCTGGCGCGGCGGATCCTGGAGCGGATCAGGGATTCGGGCTGGACGGTTGGAACCCGCGTCTCGGTGCCGGACCTTGCCCGCACGTTCGGCGTTTCGCGTTCTCCCGTCAGCGCAGCGCTGGAACTGCTGGTCGCCCAGGGCATCTTAAGTCCCTTCGAGACGAGGGGGCTGCAATTGGCGCGCGATGTCGCCGATCTCGACCCGGAGGATATACTGCCCAGTTCTCCGCTCGAGGAGCTTTACTGCAGGATGATGCGGGAACGCGCGCTCGACCAACTGCCCCAGGAGGTGTCCGAGGCGGAACTGATGCCGCGCTATCAGGCATCACGCGGCATCGTGCGCAAGCTTTTGCTTCGCTTTGCCGCCGAAGGCCTGGTGCAGCGCCTGCCGGGGCACGGCTGGCGTTTCGCCGACACGCTTGTCGGCGAGGATGCCTACCGGGAAAGCTATGAATTCCGGATGGCTGTTGAATGCGCGGCGCTGCGGTCGCCCATGTTCAATGCAGACCCCCAGCAACTGGCGCCGGTCCGCCGCGCACACGAGCGCATCCTGGCGATCGTGTCGACAGGCAAGACGCTGATCGGCGGCGATGAATGGTTCCGGATCAACGCGTCATTTCATGAAGGACTTGCGGCCTGTTCCGGCAACCGGTTCCTGGCCGATGCGGTGCGTCAGCAGAACAATCTGCGCCGGTTGCAGGAATCGGCGGGTTTCGAGGAACTGCCGGCGGAACGCATCGAGCAGTCCTGCCGGGAACACCTCGCCATTCTCGATGCCGTCGAGGCGGGCGAGATCGAATGGGCCGAGGCGCTGCTGCGCCAGCATCTACGGCAGGCCTCCGAGTTCGGTGCGCCGCAGCGCTCTATCTGACGGGCAGCGATTCCGGCCGCTATTTGGGCTGGTCAGGTTCGAGCCTGATCAGTCCGTTCCACTACTGCTGATCGTTCCTGGTGCGCTGTCAGAAAAGGTGTCTTTCATTGCGCGCAGGATAATGACGGCCGAGGCCGCGCCTGGGTCGATGTGCCCCAGGGACCGCTCCCCGAGCCGTGCCGCCCGGCCACGGGCAGCGACCATGGACCGTGTCGAATTCGCGCCGGCTTCCGCGGCCGCCAGGATGCCGTTCCACATCTCCCGGCTGCCGGCGGCGCGCGCCTGTGCGCTGACCGCAGCTTCGGTTGCTGGAATCCAGGCGTCGAGCATGGTCTTGTCGCCGCGCTGCCCCTTGCCGCGCTCTCGAATGCCGGTCGTCATGGCCTCGATGATCGCCGCCTGGCCTGAAGGTGAAAGGCGTTCGTCCTGTTTGAGGGCTTGCGCCGCTCTGCGGAACGCGGTCGCATAAAGCGGCCCGGTGGAAGCACCGACGGCATCGAGAAAGGCGGACGCGGCAGCTGTGAAAACCTCTGACGGCAGCATATGGTCGAGATCGAGCTTGGCCAGCTCAGCGTTCACAGCCATGAAGCCGAGAGACATGGTAATGCCATGGTCGGCATCGCCAATGGCGCCATCGAGATCCGAGAGATGGTCCTTTCCCGCCTCGATCGCGATGGATATGCGATAAAACATCCTGCTCAGGCATTGCGCCGCGTTTTCGGACATCATGTTCCTCCCGGTTCCAGCAGGATGCGGCCACAGGCGCGTATCCTGTATCCTCAGCCGACCCGCAGGACAGCGGTATCGCAAGGATGGTGCAATAGCTCCGTCAACTCATTGTCGAGGTGCAGGATCGATATGGACGCACCGACCATGTCGAGCGAGGTGCAATAATGTCCCACCCAGTTCGCCTCTATCTTAATGTCCTTGGCGCTCAGCCGCTGCTCCACGCGCCTGAACAAAATGTAGAGTTCCATCAGCGGCGTTGCCCCGAATGAATTGATCAGCACCGCGACACGGTCGCCCGATGCCGGCTTCATTTCGGAAAAGATACGGTCCATCACCCGGTCGGTGATCTCGTCGGCGCTCATCATTTTTTCGCGGATGACGCCGCGTTCGCCGTGGATGCCCATGCCGATCTCAATGTCATCGGGACCGATCTCGAAATTGTGACGACGGGTCTGCGGGAGGGAGCAGGGCTCCAATGCGACCCCCATCGTGAATGTCCTCGAATTGGCCTTGCGTGTCGCCGCTTCGCAGGCATCGAGCGACAGGCCGCGATCGCAGGCGGCGCCGGCGATCTTGAACATGAAGAAGTTGCCGGCAACGCCGCGGCGGCCTTCCCTGTCCTCCAGCGGCGAAGAGGCGATATCGTCGGTCGTCACGACCGTTCGGACCTCGATGTTGTTTTCCGCCGCCATCTCGGCCGCCATCTCGAAGTTCATGACATCGCCGGCATAGTTGCCATAGACGAAGAGCACGCCTTGCCCGCCGGATGCCGCCCTGGCGCACTGAAAGATCGGGCCGGGAGGCGGCGATGAAAAGATATTGCCGACAGCCACGGCATCGGCGAGACCCTTGCCGACATAGCCGAGAAAGCAGGGCTCGTGCCCGGTGCCGCCGCCGATCACAAGCCCCACCTTGCCAAGTCGCGGCCCCGTGCGGGCAACGAGGGCGCGATGCGAGCCTTTGATCGGCTGGATATAGGCGCCATGCGCCTTCACCACGCCGTCAAGCATCTCCTCGACGACATCGTCAGGGTCGTTCAGGAACTTCTTGATGTGGGTCCGGAAGTTGCTGGGCAGGGCCACCGAGCTATCGATCTTCGGGCGTTGGGAAAGCTTTTGATCGAGCTCCGTCACGCCATCGGCATTCAGAATGCCGCGGCCCGTGGCAGCGTCGGTGATGAGCACGTTGACGTAGCCGCCGCGGAGCGCGGCAAGGATCGCCGGCACCTTGTCGAAACCACCGGCGACTGCAATCCGCAGGCCGATAGACCTGAGCATGTCGAGCGAAATTCCGATCGTCCGGTCGTCGAGCGGGCCAGCTACCGGGTTGCCCCGCCCGTCGATGAAGCGTCCCGCGAGGACGCCCACGGCATCTTTGGCGAGATATTGCTGCACCGAAACCGATTCGAAAAAACCGCTGGTGTGGATCGTTGAATTCGGACGCAGCGAGGCGATGCCGAATAGCGCTTTGTTGGCTTTAGAAAGCGCTGCGAACTGACTTTCGATCAGCGGCTCGCGCAGAAGAATGTCGCGGACTTCCGCATTGGAAACGATAGCCGGCGCGGTGATGTTGATCAGCTTGCCATTGACGGCATTGGCGATGGCGGCCGCGCAGAGTTCCGGAGTATAGGCAAAACTTGCTCGCGTGCCGCCAGTCGCCTGAACGACAGTGACGTCCTGAAGGCCGGGCACGGAGGCCTGCTCGCCAATCGCCAACACGGTTCGCCCCCAGGCAACGGCCACCGTGTCTCCGGATTTCAGAAGCTTGGTCAGAGCCTGCGCGGCCGCGGTGCCGAGACGATCGATCAGCGGACGCGCATTGTCGTCGCTCGGCACGACGAGGCAGTCATGCAGCCCGAAATGCCGTTTGAGTTCCTGTGCGATCGAGAGCGAACTCAGCCGTGATGGCTCGAGGGAAATGTTGACGATGCCGCGGGCGCGGGCATCGGCCAGGTAGCTGTTCACTGTCGCCCGCGAAATGCCCATGATTTCGGCGATATCGCCTTGCGTCATGTGGTCTTCGTAGTAAAGCCAACAGGCCCAGACATAGGGATCGTCACCATAGCGCAAGGGAATGGGTTCGGCGCCAGCCTCGGGTCCTGTCCGCACCGTTCCGTTCTTCCGCGCCGATGATGTCTTGACTGTCATGCTGCCTGGTTTCCCCGAATCCAGAATCGATCCTCAAGATGAGCGCAAACAGAGGAACTCACAATCTTGGTTCGATCAGGCGTTAACCTGGCTTCCGGCTGTAAAATCAGCCGGAGGCCAGCGCTCGGGAGGAGCGTAGTCGTAGCTCAATCACTCGCAGTCGCGGACTGCTGCAACTTCTCCTTGGCACCGAGCGCCAGTGCTTTCAGAATCAACGCACAGGATGTGGCGCCGGCGTCGAGCACGCCGAGCGAGCGTTCGCCCAGGCGGCTGGCGCGGCCAATCCTTGCAACCAGGTCCTTTGTGCCGTCACGGCCTTTTTCGGCTGCGACGACGAGCGCATCCAGAGCTTCCGGGAACGGCTTGCCGCCGGCGTTGGCGCCGTCGAACGCTTGGATCGCCGGCATGAGCGTATCGAGAAGCGTCTTGTCGCCGACCTTGGCCGATCCGATCGCCTGGATGCCGTCGAGACCACTGGTGAGCATGGCACTGAAAGTCCGGGCATCGATGGATGAAGATTTCTCGATCGTTTCGGCGAATTGCGTGAACATGACGCCATAGAGCGGCCCCATGGAGCCGCCGATCTCGGTCATCAGCACCGTGCCCAGCGTATCAAAGGCGGTGGCCAGCGACATGTCGTTGCCCCTGATCCGCTCCGCAGCCATGCCGAAGCCCTTGGCCATGTTGACGCCGTGATCGCCGTCACCGATTTTGCCGTCGATCTCGCTCAGATAGGCTCGGTTTTCGATGATCCGGTCGGCGATCGAAAGAACGATGTCGCCAGCGGAAGCGTTGTCAAACTGCTGCATTCGCCTGCTCCTAAAGCCTTGCGGGACAATCGACATCCACGTCCAGCAGCCTTTTCAACTCGGCGTCGAGCGCCATGACCGTGAGTGTGGCGCCGACCATTTCCAGCGAGGTGAAGTAGTTGCCGATGTAGGTCTTGTAGATGGCTAACCCGCGTCCGGTGATTTCCTGCTCGATCGTATCGTGGAGGATGTAGAGTTCGTTGACCGGCGTTGCGCCGAGGCCGGACACAAGAACCGCAACTTCGGTTCCGGCGGCAAGATCGTGATCATCAAGCACGATCCTGACCATCTGCTGCGCTATTTCGACCGCGGACTTCAGCGGCTCGACCCTGACGCCCGGCTCACCATGATGACCGATGCCGACTTCCATCGTGCCCGGCTCAATCAGGAAGTTGGGATGCCCCACGGCAGGCAGCGTGCAAGGGCCAAGGCCAACGCCGATGGAGCGGCAATTGTCGATCGCCCGCTGCGCCGTCGCCTGCACGTCCTCGAGGCTGGCACCTTGCTGGGCCTTGGCGCCGGCGCATTTCCACATGAAGATCTCGCCGGCGACGCCTCGGCGCTTCTCACGCTCATCCGGTCCGGCCGAGCATACATCGTCGTTGGCGACGACGGTTGCGATCGTAATGTCCTCCTTGGCCGCGAGCTTGACGGCCATCTTCACATTCATGTTGTCGCCGGCATAATTGCCGTAGAGGCAAACGACACCCTTGCCGCCATTCGCCTCCCTTGCGGCGTCAAGGAAGCTCTTTGCCGTCGGCGACGAGAAGAGCTCGCCGACCGCGACCGCGTCCAGCATGTTGCGGCCAGTGTAGCCGATGAAGGCAGGCTCATGGCCGGAGCCGCCGCCGGTGATCACGCCGACCTTGCCGCTGACCGGCGCATGGCGGGCTGCGATGACGCGCGGGTTGCTGCCGAGCCTGACGATGTCGGCATGCGCCTTGACGAAGCCCTTGACCGTATCTTCGACGACCTCGTCGGGATTGTTGATGAACCGCTGCATTGTTGCTCCAATCCTGCGCCGGTCAGACAATGGTGTAGCCGCCATCGACCAGAAGGTCGGCGCCGTTGATCATGTCGGCGCCGTTCGATGCCAAAAACACCGCCGCGGCGGCTATTTCTTCCGGAAAGGCAAAGCGGCCGGTCGGAATGCGTTGCTTCAGCGCCTCTCCGCGCGGCCCATCCCAGGCCTTTCTGCCGAGGTCGGTCAACACCACCGTCGGCGAGATCGTGTTTACCGTGATGCCGTGCTTGCCCCATTCGGCGGCAAGTGTCTTGGACAGGCCGATGACGCCGAATTTCGAAGCGCAATAGGCGACGTGCTGGTCGATCGCGACAGTGCCGGCCTGCGAGGCCATGTTGATGATCTTGCCACCCTTGCCAGCTTTGATCAGGGCACGCCCGGCGGCCTGGGAAACAAGGAAAGTTCCCTTGAGATTGATATCGATGGTCTTGTCCCAGGCATCGAGGCTGAGATCCTCGGCGGGAGCGAGCAGGGCGACGCCGGCGCTGTTGACGACGATGTCGATACGGCCGAAGGCGGCTTGCGCCGCAGCAAACACGGCTTCCACCGATCGCGGATCGGACACGTCGCAGACGAAGGATTTCGCACCGTTGCCGAGTTCGTCGGCCTTCGATCTCGCAACGGATTCATTGATGTCGATCACCCCGACGACCGCGCCCTTCGCGGCAAACGCCGATGCGATGGCGCTGCCGATGCCGGAGGCGCCGCCAGTGACCAGAGCGACCTTGCCGCCCAGTGAAAAATTGAGATCAACCTGTATTGAATCCGTCATGGTGCTCTTCCCGGCTTGTTGGAAAGTGGGGCGGGCAAGAGAGCCCACCCCACGGCTGGATTACTTGCGCGTCGCCAGAAGCTGATCGACGTTTTCCGCCGTCACCGGCGTCCACGGCACATTGTAGATCTTCTCCTTGCCGTCGTTCCACGGCATGTCCTTGTAGGTTGCCCAGATGTCGGATTGCGGCTTGTAGTCCCCCTTCTTGGCAGCGAAGATAGCAAGGTCGAGCGCACCTTGAGCCTGGGCGCGCGCGTCTTGAAGGATCGAGGTCATTTCACCGGCCTTGACGGCATGGAGCGCATCGGTGATGCCGTCGATACCGGCAATGGCGAAGCTCTTCACGTCGAGGCCGGCGGCCTTGATCGCCTCGATGGCGCCGAGCGCCATTTCGTCATTCTGGCCAATCACGCCGTTGATCTGGTTCGGATGCGCGGTGAGCCAGTTTTCCATGAGCGTCTGGGCTTCGGCGCGCGACCAGTTGGCGGTCTGATCCTCGAGGATCTTGACATCCGGGCACTCGGCAAGCGCTTTCTTGTTGCCTTCGAGGCGGGAAATCTGCGCGGACTGGCCGACCGGCCCTTCGAGGATAACCACATTGCCCTTGCAGCCGATCTTGTCGAGCACGGTCTTGGCTTCCATGTAGCCCGAGATCGTGTCGTCGGATCCGACATAGGAAGTCAACAGATCGGAGTTGACGCGGGTGTTCGAACCGACAACCGGAATGCCGGCATCGGCTGCCGTCTGAACGGCTGCCGCGCCGGCGTCGACGTCGATCGGAGCGAAGATGATCGCATTGTACTGCTGGGTGACCATCGTCTTGAACTGGTCCTGCTGGACCAGGGCATCATAGCGGCCGTCGAAGACCGTCAGCTCGACTTCGCCGCTCTTGACGGCCGGGTGCTCCTGAAGCGCTGCCGACCAGATCTGCATGAACTCCGCATTCAATCCGTAAGGCGCTGCGCCGATCTTGATCTTCTCCTGCGCCATGGCCGACGAGGCCAGCAGCGCGGTCGCAGACGCGAGCGCTATCATCAATCTTTTCATTCCGTACCTCCACTTAAGTGAGCGACCGACATGGTTCGCCTATCAACGGACACGCGCAGTGCAGGTCCGATTTCGAAAGGGGCCTTTTGTTTGAGCCTCGGATTGGGTCCGACGCCCTAAGCCCCGTAGTTTCTCTTCTGGTCAAGCATCACGGCGCCGACGATCAGGGCACCCTTGAGAACTTGCTGGTAGTAGGATTGGATACCCATCAGATCGAGGCCGTTGTTCATGACGCCGATGATCAGCGCGCCGATCAACGTGCCCGTCACCCGGCCGATGCCTCCCGAAAGGCTAGTCCCGCCGATCACCACCGCCGCGATCGCATCCAGCTCATAGGCAATGCCGGCCTGGGGAAGCGCCGAGCCGGTGCGGGCGCTGAGCAGCATCCCGGCGAGGCCGGCAAGGCCGCCGGATATGACATAGACGACGAACTGGATGCGGGTAACGTTGATGCCCGAGGTCCTGGCCGCATGAGGGTTGCCGCCGACGGCATAGATGTAACGGCCGAAACGGGTCCGATTGAGGATCCACCAGGAGACCGCAAACACGACTGCGAGAACGACGACCGGTGCGGGTATGCCAAGGACATTGCCTGTGCCGATCCAGCGGAATGCTGGTGTCAGCGCGGGAACCGGACGACCTCCGCCATAGATGAGGGTCAGTCCGCGCGCCGCCGACAGCATGCCTAGCGTCGCCACGAAGGCCGGCACCGAAAACCGCGACACGATCACGCCGGAAACGGCACCGCAGGCAATGCCGACCAGCAGGCCGATGCCGAGACCCAGGGCGACCGGATAGGGCGCGCCGGAAATCCCGGCGGTCGCGGAGGAGGTCACGAAGCTGGCGCTGACGATGCCGGCAAGCGCGACGACGGAGCCGACCGAGAGATCGATGCCGCGCGTCAGGATGACGAAGGTCATGCCGATGGCGAGGACACCGTTGATCGAGGTCTGCAGCAGCACGTTCGAGATGTTGCCGGCCGTCAGGAAGAACTCGTTGGAGACCGAGAGAACCGCCGCCAGGATCAGGAACGCGAGGAAGATCCCGTATTCCTGAATCAACAGCCGGCGCTGCTCCGAGCCGAGCCAGCCGCTCGCATTCCTGTTGTCGCTAACCGACATCACCGGCTCCTTTGCCGCTGAGCGAACACCCCTGTTCATGTTGAAAGGTGGACGAGTGATTGGGCATTCGTTTCCTCCC
>NZ_RZTI01000043.1:0-4153 GCF_003997275.1 Mesorhizobium sp. M6A.T.Ce.TU.002.03.1.1 | reverse complement strand
ACCATGATCCGGTCCGCCATGCCGAGGACCTCGTCGATTTCGGACGAGATCATCACGACCGTGCCGCCGGCAGCGGCGAAATCGCTGATGATCCGGTAGATTTCACGCTTGGCGCCGACATCGACACCGCGGGTCGGCTCGTCCAGAAGCAGGACTTTCGGATTGCGAAGGAACCATTTGCCGAGCACCACCTTCTGCTGGTTGCCGCCCGAAAGGCCGGAAACCGGCATCGTGTCGCGGGCAGCCTTGATCTGGAACTGCTCGCGCATGTCGCGGCTTGCTTGCGCCTCCCGAGCCCGATCCATGGCGAAGCTGGGGCTCATTTCAGGCAGGCTCGCCATGCAGATGTTTGCGCGCACGCTGTCGGAGAGATTGAGACCGGTCAGCTTGCGGTCCTCGGTGACCAGAGCCAACCCATGCGCCATGGCATCCGCCGGCTTTGAAATGGTGACCTCGATACCGTCGACCTTGATGCTTCCCGTCGATGGCTTGTCGAGCCCGAAGAGGCAGTTGAAGATTTCTGTCCGCCCGGCTCCCATCAGGCCGTAGATGCCGAAGATTTCTCCCTTTCGCACCGAAAACGAAATGTCCTCGATCTTGTTCGGGCAACTGAGCCCGGCAATTTCGATACCGGGTTCTTGCGTCGGCGTGCTGGTCTTGGCGAATTCCTCCGACAGCTCGCGGCCAACGATCATGCGAATGAGCTCGGGCCGATCGATGTCCGCAAGCGCGCCGCTGCCAACATAGGCGCCGTCGCGAAAGACCGTGTAGGAATCGGCGATCTGAAAGATCTCCGACAGACGGTGGGAAACATAGACGATGCCACGCCCTTGCGCCTGCAGGCGGCGGATCGCGGCAAACAGGTGCTGCGCCTCCCGCTCGCCGATCGCCGACGTCGGCTCATCCATGAAGATGACCTCGGCGTCGTGACTGAGCGCCTTGGCAATCTCGACGAGCTGCATCTGCGCAACCGAGAGGTTCATCATGTACTGCGTGGCCCGGATATCGAATTCCAGATCGTCCAGCAGCCTTTGCGCGGACCGGTTCATCGCACGGAAATCGATGCCTCCGAAGCGCGCCTTGGGCTCGCGGCCGAGATAGATATTCTCGGCAACCGTCATGTGGGGAACAGGGCTGAGCTCCTGCTCGATAATGGCAATGCCCGACGCCAGCGCGTCGGCGGGGCTTGCGAATTCCACATCCTTGCCGCGGCGGCGGATCGAGCCGGCATCGCGGTTGAAGATACCCATCAATATCTTGAGAAAGGTCGACTTGCCGGCGCCGTTACCGCCGCACAGGGCATGGACCGTGCCGGCGCGAAGCTGGAGGCGGCCTTCGCGCAAGGCTGCAACGCCGCCAAAGGACTTTGCCAGCCCTTCCACCTCGAGCAAAAGCTCCACGTAGTCTTCCTCCCTTTGGGCATTCGGCAATCCTTTTTGGTGGGGAGCCGATCGACACGGGGTAGCCTCCGCCCTGGTGCCAATGTGACAATAGTCAATATTTGTTCGACAAATGTCAAGTCATGGATTCGGCTTGATCGTGGCGCTGGAAATCAGGGTCGAAGCGGCCGCAACATCGCACTTGCCGGGTAGGTGCCGAGACGACGGCGACCGTAACGCGCATGCCGGCCGTTCGGCCACGCAGTGCGCCGACATCTTCTGCGGCATCCATAAGGAGTCGGGCGATCTGGAATGAGTGTTTCCCCGATCGCTTCACGCTAGTTCCGATCCGTCAAATGCCGGGATCGGACGCTTTGGGGCCAATTTTCAGTGGCGCGTCGTTTTCATCCGGATTGGGGACGGGGGCTTCGTCGGGAAGTCTGTCCGGATCCGGCTCACGCACCGGCTTCGGCTCGGGAAACGGCGGTGGCGTGGGCGCCGGAGTGGGCGTTGGTTCGGGAGTGGGAAGAATGGCCATGGTGTGATTTCCTTCCGCTCGCTGCATTCTGCCTTGGCGGGTCATCGACGTCGGGTGGGATTTCTGACGCCACCCGTTTCGACCGGTTTCGCTCTACGGGCTGATGCACGCAGAACGACCACGCGTGCCTATGGTTCCGATACGAGCCTCCGACGATCCCGCAGGCATCAGGCGCTCGTGGCAGGACGGCGCCGTCAGAAAATTGATCGAATGGTCCCCGCATGAGGGCCTTGTCGGCGTCGTGGAGCGCCATAATTTCCATTTCAGGGTGGGACAAACTCACCTGCTGAATAGGAGGCGGTCGTGAAGCACCAAACACTTGACCAACTGCATGCCGTTGCCGACGTTCACGCTGAAGCAACAGACCTCGTGGCGACTCGAAGCCAGCGTCTCGAACGTTGGGCGAAACTGCTAGAGCAAAATCCCGATCGGCGTCTCGAAGCGCTGACGGGCACCGAATACAAATCCCCTGAGATACGCGAAAAAATGCGCTACAACGACTCGCCTCTCACCGTTGCCTTCGAGGATCCGATTTTTCGCGCACAAGGCTTGAGAGATGACACCTATGGCGAAGCCAGGCGCTTCTTCGAGCTGACCGACTGGCAGTTGCACGAAATCGTCTGCCATTGCCATGTCGGCGCCACGATACGAGCGCGGTGGGCTGCCTCTCGCGTCCGTGCGGCAATGTCGGAGAGGTTCGGTTTCTTTGCCTGGCTGCGCGGAACATTCATGCATTGAAGCATCGGCATTGACGCTACAGGTCGGCATGTTCGGATGATGGAGGCGGCGAAGTGATTTTCACGCCTCCAATGGTCGTTGATGACGGATGCCGTTCGGCGGCGATCCGCCATCGGCGAGACTTGGATACCATCCGCATGGGCGGGATTCAGTCGGCGGGCGCGGTGTAGCGGCGATGGACCGCTTCCGCGATGGCGGCGCGGCTTCTATGCGGATCGAGACTATCGTCATCCTCGATGATAGCCGCTTCCTCCGCAAGTTCCATGTCCTTGACCTGGTTGCGGAACCAGGCCGAATAGTCGCCCGCGCGCAAGTGATGCTCCCAGGTGCGGTCGTCGATCCCCTCGGCGAGATGGAGGAACATCATGAGATTTTGCGCTTTCAGGTTGAGCGTGCCGTCAGCGCCGCGGAAATAGAAACTGTTGTCGCCAAGATCGCCCTCGGCATATTTGCGTATATGGCGCTTGCGTTCCTGCCGGGGACGTTCGACCGAGATCGGCCTCGCGGGATCGGCTGTCGAGCGGTTCCAATACAGAACCTTGTTTTCCGGTGGCGGCGCGACGCCCTCCGGCACGTCCTCGCCAATTGCGGCACAGAAGCTTTCGACGACCTTGTCGGCTTCCGGGCCAAGGACCAGCACCGTGTCGACACCTGCCAGCACGTCGCGCGAAACCAGATCGGGATGGACTGTGACCAGAATGGTCGCCGAAAGGCTTTTTGGAAGCGCAAAGGATGTGCCGTCGCGTGCGTGCGGCAACAGGTGGTGTGCCTCGTCGATGATCAGCCAGTGCGGGCGTCCGGTGCGGGCGCGAAGCGCGGCAAGCTCCGGCAGCAGCTTGGCGAAGGCGTTTGGCCGTTCCCCGGTCTTGATCCCGAGCATGTTGACGGCGACATTGTTGGACGGCTTGGACAAAAGGTCGAAGATTTCGCGTGAGCTCGGCGGGCTTTTGGCGTCGCCAACCACCAGCACGTCCTCCAGTTCCTCGTAGTCGCCTTCCGGGTCGAGCACGCAAAACTGGAAGCCTTGCTCGACGAAGCGTTCGGTCAGGGCGGTGGCGAGGGTGGATTTTCCGATCCCGGACGTGCCGGCCAGCAGGACGCTGCCGCCGCGCGGTGAAAGGTGCATCACTGCGCCCGATCCGTCGTCCGCGCCAATCTCGATGCGTTGCCGCGCCGTGTCCAGCGAGGCGGCGTCATGCGAGATGAGGCCCTCGATCAACTCCCTCACGCCCGCGCCGCGGGCACCATTCGTCACGTGGCCCGCCGTCTCCCTTACCTTCGGCAGGGCATTGGCAACTGCAACGCCGAAGCCGACGGCGCGCAGAAAGGCGTGATCGTTCTCCGCATCGCCGATGCCGACGACATTGTGGGCGGACAATTCCACATCCTCGAGGGCAGCGGCAAGACCGGTCGCCTTGTTGACCCCGCTCGGCAGCACCATGACGGCACCCTTGTTGAAGATTATCTCCAACTCCAAGCCAAGGTCCTTGATCACTTC